>DATJFA010000369.1:0-4109 GCA_035496015.1 Terriglobales bacterium
CTTGGGCTTGCTGGCCGCGTCCAGTTGCTTCATGAAGGGAACGTTCACCAGATTGAAGAAGTAGAGCAGTCCCACCCAGGTGATGCCCGCCAGCAGGTGAACCCAGCGCAGCATGAAGGCCAGCGCCTCGGTGCCGGTGTGCGTCGGCATAACCAACAGAGCAATCACATGATGCATAAATAACTCCCGATCTCAATGTGAGCGCGGCAGCTCTTCGACGACGGCTGCTCTTGAAGGCGAGAATGGTTGCATTTTGGGCTGGCGATGTCAATCAGGCTATTCGCGCAACTGCCGCGCCAGCCACACGTGGGGATAGCCGCTCTCGGCTGTCCGGGCGAGCAACGCTCGCCAGCGTCTTGCTCAGGCCGAACTGCGGAGCTGAGCTCCGCCGGACAGCCGAGGGCGGCTGTCCCCACGTGGTCGCAAACGAACAATGACCAGCTTGAAATGCGGGCAGCAACGCCGTATCGTACAAATGCTCACTCGTCAGCCTTGCTTGCCAGCGTTACAGAGGTTCAAGCGAGGCGTGCGCTGCCGCTTTATCCCATTCTCGCGGCGGCGCCAGCTGCGCCGCGAGGAGCAGTGACAGTACAGACCTGACCGTCAGGACTTTGCGGTCAACAGCAAGGAGATCGGCGATGGAAAATAAGCCAGCGCAGAACATCCAGGACACTTTCCTGAATACGGCACGCAAGGAGCGAACCAATATCACCATCTACCTGTTGAGCGGGGTCAAACTCACGGGACGCATTCGCTCCTTCGACAAGTATTCCGTCGTGCTCGACACCAACAATCAGGAGCAACTGATCTTCAAACACGCCATCTCCACTGTCGCCATGGGAAAGACCTTGCATAGCCACGGGGAGAAGCCGGCGGTCCTGGCGGCGTCGGTGGGGGCCCCGGCGAGTGGGGAAGCGGTTGCGATGCCGCGTCCCTCCGGCACCGAAGGCTGAACGGCCTTTTGGCAATTAGCAAAGGCGGTCTCGCCAATTGCTAACGGCCAAGTGCCAAGTGCTGAGTCAACACATTGCGTAGTCCACAATCCAGATCCTTGCGTAAAACCACCAGCAAAGCTGCCGACGCAGGGCGTGGCCCGGCAGCGAGCGGGAACCGTGCGCCCCGGGAGCGTGCGTTCCTCATTGGACTTGACCTGCGCACCCGTTTACGCGGGCCCGCATCCCCCAAGGCCAAAAGCGGTCCGCTGACCGCGGCCGCCCAGGCGGCGCGCGACAGTTCCACGGCGAAGCTGGCTACCAAGGCCCCGGACATCCCCGAGTTCAGCGCCGAAGAGTCGCTAGCCGAGCTGCGCTCCCTGGCCATCAGTGCCGGCGCCGAGATCGTTGGAGAGTTTCTGCAGCACCGGGACCGTCCCGACCCGGCCACCCTGATCGGAAGCGGCAAGCTGGAGGAGATCGCCGGCGCCACCGCTTCGGTCTCCGCCGATCTGCTGCTGTTCGATCACGACCTCACGGCTTCGCAGCAGCGCAACATCGAGAAACTGGTGAATACCCGGGTGATCGATCGCACTCAGCTTATCCTCGACATTTTTGCCAAACACGCGCGTACCCGGGAAGGCCAGCTGCAGGTGGAACTGGCGCAACTGGAATACATGCTGCCCCGGCTGGGTGGGCGCGGAATAGAAATGTCGCAACTGGGCGGCGGCATCGGCACCCGGGGCCCCGGCGAAACCCAGCTTGAAACCGATCGCAGAAAAATTCACCGCCGCATCCGGCATGTGAAGGAGCAAATTGAAAACGTCCGCCGGGTGCGGGCGCAGCAGCGGGCGCGGCGGGAGGCCGTGCCGGTGGCGACGGTCGCGCTGGTGGGCTACACCAATGCGGGGAAGTCCACGCTGTTCAACGCGCTCACTAATGCGGCCGTGCTGCAATCCCCGCGAATGTTTGCCACGCTCGACCCCACCATCCGTTCCGTGGCGCTGCCCTCCCGAAGAAAAGTGCTGCTCTCGGACACGGTCGGGTTCATCCGCAACCTGCCGCACACGCTGGTGTCCGCCTTTCGCGCCACGCTCGAGGAAGTGCAACGCGCCTCGCTGGTCCTTCAGGTTTCAGACGCCAGCAGCCCGCTGTCGGAAGAGCAGGATGCACAGGTGGACAAAGTCCTCAGGGAACTCGAGGCCGACGGCAAGCCGCGCCTGCGGGTGATGAACAAAATTGACCTGCTGCCTCCCAAGCAACGCGAGTCGCTGCTGGACGATGCAAGCAGGGTCCACGTCTCGGCCGCCAAGGGCACCGGTATGACTACGCCGGATTGACGAAATGCTGTCCGAAGACCCGATCAGCCGGGTGCATCTGCGTGTACCCCAGAAAGAAGGGAAGCTGTTGGCGCTGCTGGAAGCCCGCTCGCGTATTTATTCTCGCGCCTACAAGGGCGGATTGGTGGAAATGGAAGTCGAAGCGCCGGAGTCGGTCGTGCGGAAGGTCCGGGAGTGGATCGCGCCCGATTCCTAAAGCTGGGTTCTTGATCCGCAGTGCCAATCCCGTCGAGCGGAGGCTGAGAACTGACGCCTGAAAGCTTAAATGGGCCGGCAACCAAGAAGCGGTGACATTCCTTGGCTATCGGCCCATTCGATCCGGATTGGATCGGAGGTGATATATCCATGCTAGACCCCTTATGCCGGATGTCAAGCAACTTTCTGCCATCTCGCGAAATACTTCCCGGGCCCCGGTTTCAATCCAGAAACGGCCTCGGGCCGCGTTGACACTGGCTTCCGTAACATGTTACTTTCAATGGTCTTAAGCCTCCTGACGCTCTGGACCCTGATCAGCACACAATGGACGAGATACTAGGACAACTAGGCGGATTACTGCTCGGGTCCGTGCCGACCATTATCTTCATCGTCTTGTTGTTCGGCATTTACACCGCTGTGGTGCACAAACCGCTGGTTAGAGTGCTGGCTGAACGGCATAGCCGGACCGAAGGCGCGATCGAAAAGGCGCGCGCCGACATCGCCCAAGCTGAAGCCCGCACTGCGGAATATGAGCAGCGTTTGCGGGAGGCGCGCATGACGGTGTTCAAGAGCCAGGAAGCGCGCCGCCAGTTGGCGTTGCAGGCGAGGGCCATGGCGGTGGCCGAAGCCCGCGCCGGGGCGCAGGGTCAGGTGGAAAGGGCGCGAGCGGCCATTGAACAGGACAAGGTAGCCGCACAGACTGGCCTGCAGGCGGAGAGCGGAAAGCTGGCGGCTGCGATTATACGCACCGTTCTGCAACCGGCGACCCAAAGTCCGGCGGGAGGCGACTGATGTCCACCCCACGCCCGATTCGGCATGGTTGTGTGGTCGCGGGCGACTCGCCCGCGAGCTGCAAGCCCGTTCGTCGCGGGAAAATCGCCCGCAACTCCACGGCAATTTTGGCCTCGCTCTTTTTCATGGGCCTTCTGCTGGTTGCCGGCAATGTGGCTCAAGCCCAGGCAAGTGCTTCCTCTAGCTCGGAAGAATCCGGCACCATGGGCGCCGAACTGGCCAAGCAATCGCGCGAAGCTGCGGGCGAGGAGCAGGACCAGTTCAAGCATTCGGCCTCGGTGCAACTGGTGGCGAAGCTTACCGGGTTGAGCCTGGAGCACGCTTACTGGCTGTGCGTGCTCTTCAATTTCGCGGTGGTCGCTGGCACGGTAGTGTATTTCTCGAAGAAGAACCTTCCCAACGTGTTCCGCAATCGCACCGCCTCCATCCAGCAGGCGATGCAGGAGGCGCGACGGGCCAGCGAGGATGCCAACCGGCGGCTGTCTGAAATCGAGACTCGGCTCTCCCGGCTGGGTTCAGAAATCGCGGCGATGGGTGCCGCGGCAGAGAAAGAAGCGATTGCGGAAGAAGCGCGAATCAAGGCTGCGGCGGAAGAGGATGCGCGCAAGATTGTTGAGTCCGCCGAACATGAGATCGCGGCCGCAGCCAAGCTGGCGCGCCGCGAACTCACTGCGTACGCAGCAAACTTAGCGGTGTCGCTGGCCGCCAAACAGATGAAAGTGGATGCGGCCACGGACCAGGCGCTGGTGCGGGAGTTTGCCAAGGAACTCTCGCCGGGTCCGGGCGGCGGAGCGAAAACCGGACAGGATGGGGACTAGAGCATGGCTTCCGTGACCAGCACCTACGCCCG
>DATJFA010000370.1:0-6697 GCA_035496015.1 Terriglobales bacterium
CCGGAGTGCGCCGTTAGCCGCAGTCAACACCGGGACCCGAACCCCATGGCTACGCCTCTTCTACGCAAGCAGCTCCCGGACCCCGGGAGCTTTGTCGAAAGGCGCAAGTCGGTGCGCGACTCTACCGCCCTCCGTCTCCTCTCCGCGGAGCGCTCGGAAGAGATTTTTCCCATTCTGCTGGAGGAAATCATAGCCCTGGGGTTCCCGCGGGCGCTGGTGCTGGGAGTGGATTTTGAAAGCGGCGCCGTGCGGCCCGTCGCTGCCCTCAAATACCAGCCCAACCAGTTGCAAAGATTTCACAGCCAGCTGTGGGCGGGTGAAAATCCGCTGGTCGCCGCCCTGCACGCCCTGAAACCGGCCCTCCTGTCCCCTCTTGGGGGCGACCGCGAGCCGCTTTACTGCCATCCCCTGCTCTATCGCAATCGCAATCAGTGCTGGGAAGCCGAACGCGAGCGGCGGCGGGAGTGCCTGGCAGTGCAGAACTTTCGCTCCCCGCACAAACTGCAGCTGCAGGAGCAGGTTTGCGCTTCCTGCGGCATGCGCGCCTATGCCGCCATGGTGGTGGTGCAGGTAGGCCGCGATCCCAAGGAAGGGGAGTTGCGCCAGCTGCGCAACCTCATCGAAACCGCCAACCGCTATCTGGCCCGTCTGTTCAAGGTGGAACACTACTACAACCGCATGCGCGATATGGATGTCACCATCTCGCAAATGCACACGGTCATGCAAAGCATGGCCGATCCGGTCATCCTTACCGACGGTCATCACCGGGTGGTTATGCTGAACCGGGCGGCGGAACGGTTCTTCAAGATGCCGGAGGGGGTCACGGAAGGCGGTGCCCGTGCCGTGGAGCTCAATAATCTCTACTTTTCGGCTGCGCTGTCCTCCATGGCGGTAAGCGGGGTTGAAAGCCACCGCGACCTCACCCTGGTGGACGTGATGGAGGGCGAGGAGGTCTTGTTCGAAGCGGTATGCGCCCCCACTTTCAGCAGCGACGGCGTGCGTACCGGCATGGTCACGGTGATGCGCGACGTTACCGATCTTCGCCGTGCCGACCAGGAAGTCCGCTCCAACCTGCAGAAGCTGCGGGATGCGGAGGAGATCGTTCGCCAGGACCGCGACCGCCTCAACCTTGTCATCGAGAACGTGGGCGATCCCATTGTGGTGGCCGACGGCGCGGCCAAGATGGTGTTGCTCGATCCCCTGGCCAAAGAATTATTCGGCATGGGCGACGCTCCCCGCCACCCCGCGGTGGTGCGCAACCAGGCCCGTCTGGATGCTTACCTCACCGCCTTCACCTTCTCCTTCGCCGAAGGCCAGAACCGGCCGCTTCGCCTGCATAATCCTGCCTCCAACAACGAGATCGAATACGCAGCCCGCTCGGGAAAAATTTATGATGCCCGCGGGCAGGTGGCCTACACCGTCACCGTGCTGCGCGATCTGACAGCATGGAAAAAGCTGGAGCAGCTGCAGCTGGAGCGGCGCATGTTGGAAGTGGAGAAGTTCGCGGCCACCGGCCGGCTGGCTGGTACCATCGCTCACGAGATCAACAATCCCCTCGAAGCGATCAAGAACGCTATCTATCTTTTGCCTGGCAAGCTGAAGCCTCCGGCCGAGCCGGTATACGACATTCTAAAAAGCGAAACAGAGCGGGTCACCCGCATTGTGCGCCAGATGCTGGGTCTGTATCGCAACACCGATCAGGTAGGGCCCTTCGACCTCAACAGCGTAGTTGACGACACCCTGACCCTGTTTGCCCGCCAGCTTTCCACCGCCAGCATCACCGTAGAAAAACAGCTGGGCAAGCTGCCGCCCATCGTGGGTTCCGCCGACCAGTTTCGGCAAGTGCTTTCCAACCTGGTGGTCAATGCGCGCGATAGCATGGCCAAAGGTGGGCGTCTGGCCGTCCGCACCCGCCACGTGCGCGCCACCGACGGCGTGCATGGCTCCGTCAACATATTGCTGGCTGATACCGGCTGCGGTATCCCTGCTGATATGTTGCAGTCCATCTTCGAGCCGTTTGTCAGCACCAAGGGCGAAAAAGGTACGGGCCTGGGGCTTTGGATCGTGAAGGGCATAGTGGAGAACCACAGCGGCGGAATTCGGGTGCGCAGCCGTCAGGGCAGGGGTACAG
This sequence comes from Terriglobales bacterium, assembly GCA_035496015.1. Classification (GTDB taxonomy): domain Bacteria; phylum Acidobacteriota; class Terriglobia; order Terriglobales; family Acidobacteriaceae; genus JAICWP01. The sequence continues at coordinate 2,132 of DATJFA010000370.1, forward strand.
TGTTCAAGCTCTCGTTTCCCATCGTTCGTTAGCTCCAGGTCCCTATGCCGAAAGCTAAAAAGCCCCAGGTTCTGGTGGTGGAAGACGAAGCCTCCGTGCTTCTCACCTACCGCCTTATGCTGGAGGACGAGGGTTACGAGGTGTTCTGCGCCCTTTCCTCACAGGAAGCGGAAGCGATCCTGGCCAGGAGGGGCTTTGATCTGGTGCTGTGCGATCTGTCGCTGGAGCAGAACCACACCGGGTTTGAAGTGTTTGAGCGGGTTCGCAAGCGCGACCCTAAAGTGCCTTGTGTTTTGCTGACCGGCTACGCCAACCGGGAGACGACGGAGCGGGCCGAGCAGGCGGGCATTGCGGTTTTTTTTAAGCCCATTGAAATTGATGAATTTTTGCGGACCCTGAAAAAACTTTTGAGGAATGCGCATGGAAAACCGGCAGAGGCGAACCGCGACTAAAGCCCCCAAGAGAGCTGCTAAAGCGGATAAAAGTGTGTCCGAAGATGTTCACGTTCGGATCACCGAGTTTCCTGTTCCTCCCGAGCCCGCTTCCGCCGAAGGCGGCCGCTACGTTTATGGCATCATTGAAGCCAAGCAGCCTCTCTCCTTCGGCAAGATGGGTATTGGCGGCGCCGGCGAACCCGTCTACACGGTTAATTTTCAGGACATCGCCGCCATCGTGAGCAAGACTTCCGTGTACATCTTCGATCCCACCCGGGAAAACGCCCTCGCCCACGAGCACGTCATTGAAACCGTGATGAAAACTCACACCATTATCCCCATGAGTTTTGGCACGGTTTTCCGCACCGACGACGACATCCGCGAGGTTTTGCGCAGTATTTATGTCTCTCTCAAGGACGTGCTCAAGCAGATGGAGGGCAAGCTGGAGTTCGGGCTCAAGGTGAACTGGGACCGCGACCGCATTATCGAGGAGTTAAAGGACGCCGACGAAGAGATCCGCCGCTTTCACCAGGAGATTACCCGCAAGCACCTGCAGTCCACTTATTTCGCCCGCATGCAACTGGGCCGCATGATCGACAAAGCGCTTTCTGAGCGCTCGGCGCAGTATGTGCGCGACATTTACGAAGCACTGCGCGGTGTGTGCGTGGCTTCCCGCGATAACAAACCCATCGGCGACAAGATGATTATGAACGCCGCTTTTCTGGTAGAACGTGACCGCGAGCGCGACTTCGATGCCGCCGTAAATAAGATCGCGAAGTACTACGGTGAATTACTTAACTTCAAGTACACCGGGCCGTGGCCCCCATATAACTTTGTTAACATTCGGTTGAAGCTGGAGCGCGGCACTGCTTCTTGAAGCCGTCGAAAAGATATTTATGCTGTTCATTGATGACCTGCTGCTTTCACCGATTACCGGATTTAAGTTCATCCTGCGAACCTTGCAGCGCGTGGCGGAGCAGGAGTACACGGACGATGCGCCCCTGAAGGAACGTCTGCTCGAACTGCAGCTCAAGCTGGAAGAAGGCCAGATGTCCGAGCAGGAGTATGTGGCCGAGGAAGCCATAATTATCCGCCAGCTGCGCGAGTTGCAAAACCGTAAACGCGAATTGGCGGGTTTGCCGCCGGAAGAAGGCCCGGTCTCCATGTCCTCCAGGCACACTGGCTGAACCCGCCAGACGCGCGCCCGGGCGGCGCGCGGCGACAACTCACGCCCCGAAGGTCTACACAACCTCCTGGGGAGCTTCCTACATCTTCCCAAGCAATACCCCGGAGCTGCCATTTGACTCCTGCTCGAAGCAAACGTCCCTGGGTCCTGCTGGCGGAAGATGAGCCCGGCATCCTGTTTACCTTCAGCGCCATCCTGCGCCAGCAAGGCTACCAGGTGGAGACTGCGCGTACTTATGCCGAAGCCCAGCAACGAATGCTGGCCCATCGGTACGACGCCATGATTGCTGATCTCAACATGGAGCGGGTAGGCCTGGGACTGGAACTGGCGCGGCAGGCCAAGGAACTTGACCCGCCGCCGGCGATCGTCATCTACACCGGTTACCCCACTCTGGACCAGCTTCGCGCTGCTTTGGCTTTGCACGTTGATTATCTGGCGCTCAAGCCAGTGGACCTGGAAGAAATCAAGACGGCGCTGCACCGGCTCGTTACTCGGCGCGCCCTCAGCCTGGAACAGAGCCCGGCCTGATACCCGGGGCTATGCTTTTCAGCTCTGGTGTACAATAACCTTAATTACCTGGCCACTCTGTTGCCTGAATGCCGCGCAAACCCTCACTCCTGATCGTGGACGACGAAGTCAGCGTCGCCCGTACTCTGCAGATGGTCTTTGAGCAGGAGGGGTACAAAGTGGCCGCCGCCCACAGCTGTTCCGAGGCTCTGCACCTGCTGCATAACGGCGGCAGGTACGACGCCATCATCACCGATCTCAACATGGAGCAGCCCGATATCGGCCTGGATGTCGCGCGCGCCGCCGGTGGCTTGAGCCCCAGGCCAGTGGTGGTGATCTGCACCGGCTATGCCAGCTCCGAGAACTCCCGCACGGCCCTGGAACTCCGTGTGGATTATCTGGCCACCAAGCCGGTGGACCTTAAAGAACTGGTGCCCGCGCTCAACCGCATGCTTTGCCACCGGCGTGATCTGAGGGCTTGGAAATGAACGCCCGCACCTCAACTCCGCCCAAAAATGCCCTGGTCGTCGTCTCCGACCTGGAAGCGCTCACCGCCTTTCAGACGGCTCTGGCCAGCAAAGGCTACGTAGTTACCGTGGCTCGCGATCTGCCCACCGCTCTTCTTGCTATAACGCAGCACTACTTCGATTTGGCTATTGTTTCTTCGCGCCTGGGCGAAGGCGGCGACGGCTGGCCCCTAGCCGGAGTCTTGCACCTGGTGTTTCCGCGCGCCTTCATTGCCGTGCTTACTCCCGGCGAACCGGATGTGGTTACCTTCCAGTCAGCAATCAATAATGGCGTCAGCGAAATCTACGATCAGGCGAAAGGGCCATCCGAAGTCGTCGGCAATATACTGTCTCACGCCAACGAAGCTAACGGTGGCGCCACCAGTGTGCAGTAGGCTCCGGGCGGCAAATCGCTGAAGCTGCCGACTGCCGGACCTCGTCGCTTCTCCCCCGGGCCTGTGCTGCGCTATTTACTTGACTGCCCGACCGCTCTGTATCACCTTGTCTCCAGCACCCCCCCTTTCATGACCTTGCGCTTAGGACTGTTTGTTGTCGCCGCCTGCCTGTTGCTGGGGTACCGCATTCTCCTCTTCTGGGTGAGGCGAAAAGACCAAAAATTTTTTCTGGCAGATCCGGCCGGCGATCGCTGGAGTTTGTTTGAACTTCTTCTGGCGAGCTTTCTTACCCTGTTCGCCGAGTTGGCGTTTATCCGCTGGCTGGCGGTTGAAGTTCGGGTATTTGCCTACTTCAAGAATCTGGCGCTCTTGCTGTGTTTCCTGGGCTTCGGCATCGGCTGCGCTCTGGCCCGCAATCCCATTCGTTGGCTGACCTCCGCCACAGCGTTCGTCGGGCTGCTGCTGCTTGCTCGCTGGCCGCATCAGAGGGCCATGGAAGGCCTATCGCAGAGCCTGGGAGCCGCTGCCGACCTCAACATCTGGCGTGCCGGGGAAGCTTGGAGTTGGAGCCGCTTTCTGCCCGCGGTGGCCCTCGCCGGGCTGCTTCTACTGCTTTTGGTATGCGTCTTCGTGCCCATTGGTCAAAAGGTCAGCCGGCAAATGGATCTGGCGCCCAATCCCCTCACCGCTTATTCCTGGAACTTGGCAGGCAGCCTGGCGGGCATTCTTGTGTTTTTCGCCGTGTGCCGGCTGATGCTGCCTCCAGCCTTTTGGCTGGGTGCGGTACTGGCGGGATTTGCCTTGCTGCAGCGCACTCCCAGGGAGCGCCTGCTCATGGGCGCCCTCATTGTGCCCGTGGCATTGCTGCTGCATGATCCCGCCACGGCTGATCATTTCGCCTTGTGGACTCCTTATCAGCAGATTGAGTTCACTCGTTTTCACTACCCCAATGGAGATTTTGCCGGTGCCAATGTGGCTGTCAACCACGTCGGGTACCAGACCATCGTTGACCTTTCTCCCGAACACCTGCGCCGGTACCCCGGAGTCATGAAAGAGGCGCCTGAGGACAATCCCTATAATCTGCCCTTGCGCTTCGCTCCTCGCCATCCCCAGGTGCTGATCGTAGGCGCCGGTACTGGCGACGATGTTGCTGCTGCGCTTCGCCATGGCGCCCGCCGCGTGGACGCGGTGGACATTGATCCGGCTATCATTCAGCTAGGACGCCGCTATCATCCCGAACATCCCTACGATTCGCCGTTGGTTACGGTGCACTTGGGTGATGCCCGCGCTTTCCTCAAGCGCGCCACCCGCCATTACGACCTTATCTTGTTTGCGCTGCTGGATTCTCACACTCAGTTTTCCGATTATTCCAACATGCGCATTGATAATTTTGTGTACACCATGCAGTCCTTGCGCGAGGCCCGCAGCCATCTCGCTCCCGACGGTGTTCTGTTTATCAAGTTCAACGTAATTCGTCCTTGGCTGGGCCAGCGCCTCGAGACCATGCTGACGCAAACTTTTGGCAAGTCGCCGCTCAT
>DATJFA010000371.1:0-4942 GCA_035496015.1 Terriglobales bacterium
CGCTCGAGCTGATTGATGTCGAATACGAGCTGCTGCCCGCCTGGTTCGATCCCGAGCAGTCCATGAAGGCGGAAGCCGAGTTCATCCACGAAGGGCGCCCGCACAATATCGAGAAGGAGTACCACCATGTCTTTGGCGACCCGGAGAAGGGTTTTGCCGAGAGCGATTACGTCCACGAAGCCCGCTTTATCGCCAACGAGGTGACGCACGCGGCCATGGAGCCGCACTCCACGCTGGCCTCATTCGAACTTGATCCCCACACCGGCAACCTGGGCCGCCTGACGGTCTGGTCCTCCACCCAGGTGCCTTACTATCTGCAGCACAAGCTGTCGCTGGTGCTGGAAATGCCAATGGCGCAGATTCGCGTCATCAAGCCGCTGGTGGGCGGCGGCTTTGGCGGGAAAAGCGAAGTTATCCCCTTGGAGATTATCGCCGCCATTGCCGCGCGCGCCGCCAAGCGTCCGGTCAAGATCACCTATACGCGCGAGGAGGTTTTCTGGGCACACAGGGGGCGGCCACGTACCATCGTGGACCTGAAGACCGGGGTTAAGAACGATGGCCGCATGGTGGCCGTGCGTGCCCGCGTGGTGCAGGATGGCGGCGCCTATTGCTCTTACGGCCCCGTGACCATTCTTTATTCAGGAGCGCTGCTGGGCGCCATCTACGACATCCCCAACGTCGGCTATGACGGCTACCGCGTGCTGACCAACAAGCCGGCCTGTGGTGCGATGCGCGGCCATGGCACAGTGAACGTGCGCTTCGCCTTCGAATCACAGCTCGATGAAATCTGCGCCACCCTGAAGCTCGACCCCTATGAAGTGCGGCAAAAGAATTTTCTCAAGCCGCCCTGCATTACGGTCAATAACCTGCGCGTGCTCAGCTACGGCCTGCCGGAATGTGTGGAGAAAGTGACCAAAGCCTCGCGGTGGAAAGAGCGCCGAAGCAAGCTGGGCCGCGGGCGCGGCCTGGGCATGGGATGCAGCCATTACGTGAGTGGCGCCGCCAATTCCATCATCCGCTCTGACATGCCGCACTCCACCGTCAACATCAAGGTGGATCGCGATGGTGGCGTGGTGGTTTATACAGGCGCCTCCGAAATCGGCCAGGGTTCAGACACCATGACCGCCCAGGTGGCCGCTGAAGTGCTTGGCTGCGCGCTCTCACGGGTGCGCGTGGTGGCCGCCGACACTGACCTGACGCCCATTGATATTGGCTCTTACTCCAGCCGCGTGACCATGATGGCGGGCAATGCCACTTTGCGGGCGGCAGAAGAAGTTCGCAAGCAGATTGCCAGCGCCGCCGCGCAAAAGATGAGCTGCGCTCCGGAAGAGCTGGTGTTTCGCGATGACAAGGTAGTGAGGCGGACCACGACCTCAACAGCCGCGGGCGAGGGCGCCCGCGCTACAAGAGAGGCGGTTAACCAAGGCGAGGGCGCCAGCGGCACAAACGAATCGGTTCATAAACCCGAGGATATTCGCACCACCCAAGCCTCGGTCAGTGGCCACGTGGAGGGCCAGATTCTGCGCGGCTCCCTGCAGCAGAAGCGCAAGGAAGAAGGCCCGAAAGACTGGATGACCTTTGAGGAGGCCGTGGTGGCTGCCATTGATTTCCACGGTGCGCTGACGGGTACCGGCTCTTACGCACCCACGCTCGAGGCCCGGGGTGGCAAGTTCAAGGGCGCGGGCGTGGGGCCTTCGCCGGCTTACTCCTACTCGGCGCAGGTGGCGGATGTCAGCGTGGACGAAGACACCGGTGAGGTCACGGTACACAAGATCTGGGCGGCGCACGATTGCGGCCGGGCCCTCAACCCGGTTTCCGTCGAAGGCCAGATCATCGGCTCCGTCTGGATGGGCCTGGGCCAGGCGCTGCAAGAGGAAATGGTATGGAAAGATGGCCTGCTCATGAACCCCGGCCTGCTGGAATATCGCAGCCCGTCGGCGGTTGAATCGCCCGACATTGAGCCGTTTATCGTGGAGAGCATTGATCCGGAGGGTCCATTTGGCGCCAAGGAGTGCAGCGAGGGGTCGCTGGCGGCCACTATTCCCGCCATCGCTAACGCCATTTATGACGCGGTTGGCATCCGCTTGCGCGAGGCGCCATTCACTCCGGAGCGAGTTCTGGCTGCCTTGCGTGCGCAGAAAAACGCCAAGAAGCTCAATCTCACGGAAGGGGTGGACCCCACCCGCCCGGCCCGCTTTCGCGAGCATGGCGGCGCGCTCTGGTTTAGGGGAAAGGGTCCGCGGCGCCACCGGCTCGACCCGGCGGTTAGCGAACAACAGGGAAGTGCCGGAGGTGATGATTGAGCCTTCCCGAATTCAAACTCCTCCGCCCGCGCACCGTCGCTGAGGCGGTAGACCTTCTTGCCCAATATGCGCCCGACATTCAAGTCATTGCCGGTGGCACTGACCTTATTCCGTCCATGCGTCAGAAGCTGTTTGCGCCGCGGTACGTGATTGATATCCGGGGCATACGAGAGCTAAGGGGCGTCCGTAGCGCCGCAATTCCGGCGGCATGTGCGGAGGGGGGACGCCTCCGCGACAGCCGGCAAGATGCCGGCGTTACAGGCGAGGGAGTGGAAATTGGCGCCCTTACGAGTTTGACTGAGATTGAGCATTCGACCTTTCTCCGGTCGCAATATCCGGTTCTGGCGGAAGCAGCGGCCACGGTGGCCTCACCTATCCTGCGCAATATGGGCACCCTGGGCGGCAACATCTGCCTGGACACGCGCTGCCTGTGGTACAACCAGTCGCTTACCTGGCGCAAAGGCTGCGGCTTCTGCATCAAAAAGGACGGCAACATCTGTCACGTCGCCCCTGGCGGTGATATCTGCTGGGCAGCCTTCTCCGGCGATACACCTCCGGCTCTACTTTGCCTGGATGCCGAAATCGAAATTGCCGGGCCCTCGGGCACGCGCCGTCTCCCGCTGCGCGATTTCTACACCGGCATAGGTGACAGTTATCGCAAGCTGGAGAAGAACGAGCTGCTCACCCGCATTTTTCTGCCGCAATCTTCGGCCGGGTGGCACGGCGTTTACCGCAAGCTGCGCATCCGCGGCTCCATTGATTACCCTCTGGCCGGAGTGGCCGTAACTATTCGCCGCACCAATGGGCATGTGGAAGACGCGCGCGTGGCGCTCACCGCTGTCAATGCGGCTCCGGTCCTGGTGAAAGGCGTGCGCGAAGCTCTGGCGGGACGGGCGATGGACGAAGCGGTGGCTGAACACGCTGCTGAACTGGCGGCACGCACCGCCAAGCCGCTCACCACTTCCGCTTTGACACCGGAGTATCGGCGCGAGATGATACGGGTCTTCGCAAAACGGGCATTGATGAAGGCGTTCAACTCTTAACAGAAAGTCAAGCGAAGGGAGCACTTTCAGCTCCTAGCTCCTAGCTGCTGGCTAGAGGCTAGTAGCTAGCGGCTGACCTTGATCACCGACTGCCACATCCATATCCAGCCCATCGAAATGTTTAAGCCGGGGGCGCTGGCGTTGATGCAGAAACAACGCCCGAACTTCGACCAGATTGTCGAGTTTTGCCGCTCCCCCCAGGCCTTCCTGAAATATCTTGACCACTGCGGTATTGATCGTGCCGTGCTCATCAACTACGTCGCCCCAGACATTATCGGCTTCACCTCGGGCGTGAACGATTTCGTCGCTGAGTACGTCAAGGCGGACCCGCGCCGCCTGATCCCCTGCGGCAGCCTGCATCCGCGCCACACCTCCAATGTTCTTGCTGACGTGGAGCAGATCGTGCGCCTCGGCATTCGTCTCATTAAGATTCACCCGCCCCACCAACTGCTCTATCCCAACGACTACCAGCATGGGGTCAAAGAGCTGGAAATTATCTACCGGGCAGCCGAAGCCAACGGCATTCCGGTGATGTTTCACACCGGCACCTCCATTTTTCCCGGAGCGCGGAACCGCTATGGCGACCCGATCTACATTGATGATGTAGCGGTGGACTTCCCGCGCATGAAGATCCTGCTCGCCCACGGCGGGCGGCCCTTGTGGATGAAGACAGCGTTCTTCCTGATGCGCCGGCACCCCAATGTGTACCTCGATATCAGCGGGATTCCGCCCAAAACCCTGCTTACCTACTTCCCTCGCCTGGAGGAAATCGCAGCCAAGACGCTGTTTGGCACCGACTGGCCAGGCCCAGGCGTCCCGGACGTGAAAAAGAACCTGGACGACTTTCGTGCTTTGCCCCTCACCAATCCTGTGAAAGAGCAGATTCTCAGCAACACCGCTCTTTCCATCTGGCCCGTCTGATTCTCCTAGCCAAATCAGAACAGCTGAATCGCGCCTAGCATGCGCAATAATTTTCATCTACCCCCTTAGCTTTCAGGCTGTAAGTCATTGATATCGGAAAGCATTGCAATGCTTCGAATTGGCAATGCACGTGCTTTCCGAGTAAGGGTCTGCGGAACCTCCCCTCCCGCGCTCGCCCCCCCGTCAGCGCAATGGTCTGCGAACTTCACACAAACATGGAGGAGCAATGAAAGAACTACTGCGCCAAATGTGGTTGCAAGATGAGGGCGAAGATATCGCGGAGTACGCGGTAATGCTTGCCGTCATTTTGGTGATCGTTGTCGGCACGATCCGCCTTATCGGGAGTCAGGCCAACAACGTGTTTTCCGAGACGGCAAGCGCGATGGGCGGCTAAACCGGCCTATGTTGGTTCAGAGCGGAATGCTGGCGCCATTCGCCAACGCGTGCGCCAGCTATTCCCGTTTAGGGGGAATTTAGGATCCACAGAGAGCCAGTTTGGTACCTACTGGCGTTTAATCAGTTGGAACGGTGATAGCCAAATGGTCTCTGGCTCATGCACTCTGCGCTTTGACGAGATATAGCTCTCCAAAGAATCGAGTTCGTCCGTGCGAATGGTTCCGTTGATCACGGCCGGCCAACTGAGGTGGCGATACTATTAATGAAAAACGAGCATGG
>DATJFA010000372.1:0-7958 GCA_035496015.1 Terriglobales bacterium
CAGGAACTGAAAAAGCTGGAGGCGGAGCACCCGGAGCTGATTACCCTGGATTCGCCCACCCAGCGCGTGGGCGGCAAGCCGCGCGAGGGCTTCGTCAAGGTGCCGCACTCCACGCCCATGCTCTCGCTGGACAACGCCTACAACGAGCAGGAACTGCGCGATTGGGAGCGGCGGGTACACGAGCTCAGCGGGCGCAAGACGGTGGATTACGTCTGCGAGCTCAAGCTGGACGGGCTCTCCATGGCCCTGCGTTATGCGCCCGACCAGCAGGACCATGGCAGCTCGCGGCTGGCGCAGGGGCTGACACGGGGCGATGGCTCCATCGGCGAAGAGGTGACAGCCAACGTGAAGACCATTCGCTCGGTGCCTCTGTTCATTCCCGCAGCTACCCTTAAGAAGGCCGGCCTGTCTGCAGAATTCGAAGTGCGCGGCGAAGTCATCATGCCAACCAAATCCTTCGAGCGCATGAACGAGGAGCGCGAGCGGCTGGGCCTCTCCAAGTTTGCCAACCCGCGCAATGCCGGTGCGGGCGCGGTGCGCGTGCTCGATCCCAACATAACTGCCCAGCGCAGGCTCGATTTTTACGCTTACTTTCTGCTGGACGGCGGTCGCGCCCTGATGCCACGGCAGTCCGAAGCCCTGGAAGCCTTGCAGGCCGCCGGTTTCAAGGTGAACCCCAACTGGCGGCGAGCACAGAACGGGGAGGAAGTCTGGAAATTCATCACCAGCTGGGAACCGAAACGCGACGCCCTGCCCTACGAAATTGACGGCGTGGTGGTGAAGGTGGACGAAACCCGCCTGCAGCGCGAACTGGGCTACACCGGCAAGGCGCCACGCTGGGCCATTGCCTACAAGTACGCCGCGCGTTCCGGAATCACTAAGATCGAGGATATCCGGGTGCAAGTGGGCCGTACCGGCAAGCTCACGCCCGTGGCCTGGCTGCAGCCGGTGGCCATCGGCGGTACCACCGTGACCCGCGCCACCCTGCACAATGCCGACGAAATCGAGCGGCTGGGAGTGAAGATCGGCGATTGGGTGGAAGTGGAGAGGGGCGGCGACGTTATCCCCAAAGTTACCCGCGTGCTCGACGATAAGCAGCACCCGCGCGGCCACCAGCAGTTCCACATGCCTGAGCGCTGCCCGGAGTGCGGCGGCCACGTGGTGCGCGTGGAGGGCGAGGCCGACCATCGCTGTGTAAACGCCAACTGTCCCGCCAAGCTGCGCGAAACGATCCTGCATTTCGCCTCGCGCGGGGTGATGAACATTGAGGGCATGGGCGACGCCCTGGTGAACCAGCTCACCGACCGCGGCCTGGTGAAGAGCGTGGCCGACATCTACAAGCTCAGCAAGCAGGATCTGCTGGGACTGGAGCGCATGGGCGACAAGTCCGCCCAGAATGTGCTCGAGGAAATCGAGAACTCGCGCAAGCTGCCGCTGGAGCGGGTGATTTACGGCTTGGGCATTCGCTTTGTGGGGGAGCGCACGGCCGAGTTCCTGGCCCAGCACTTCGGCTCGCTCGACGCGCTGATGCAGGCCAGCGTGGAGGAACTGCAGGAAGTCAACGAAGTCGGGCCGCGAGTTGGCCAGAGCATCTACGACTTCTTCCAGGAGCCCAGGAACCGGGAATTGGTGGAGCGGCTGCGCAAGGCAGGCCTGACCTTCGCCGGCAAAAAGCGCGAACGGGGCACTAAGCTGGCGGGCAAAACCTTCGTCCTTACCGGCACTCTGGCCAATCACAGCCGCGATGAGGCCAAGAAGATGATCGAAGATGCCGGAGGGAAGGTCACCTCGTCGGTCAGCAAGAAGACCGACTACGTGGTAGCCGGCGCGGACCCCGGTTCCAAGCTCGACAAGGCGCGCGAGTTGGGCGTGAGCATAATCGGCGAGGAAGACCTGCTGGAACTCCTGAAATAAAATCTTCAACGCAGAGAACGCGGAAAAATCTTAGCGCAGAGAACGCAGAGAAAATAGAAGGGAGTTGCACTTTGTTGTGCTGACTGATGTTCCTTCCAAGCGTTGTTCCTGGAAATTGCTTTCTCCGCGTGCTCTGCGTTGAATTTACTCTGCGACCTCTGCGTTTAGGTTTTTATGCCACGTCGCGCTTATCTCGCGCGGGCGCGCATTGCGGGCAACTGGCCTGAATGTCCACGCGGTTGCGCCGCAGGTGTTCGCGGAACGCCGACCAGCGCGAGCTTAAGGGATCTTCGCCATAATCCGCGTTCTGCGCACGATCAGTGGTGCCGCTGGGGTGCTCGGTCAGCTTGCCGCCGCCCGGCATGGGCGAGCTGAACTTGTCGTGGATGGGCTCCGGGTAAAGCTCGGCCGCGTTCAGTTCGCGATCGCGAGCCGGCGGCGCGGATGCCTGCGCGGCGACAGTTTCAGCGGGAGTCACATTGCGATCCGAACCGTGTTGATGCTGTACCGGGCTGTCGTGCCAGCCCTTTTCGTACTCTTCCTGGAAGTGCTTCCAGTTTTCGTCTGATTCCAGGTGCTTCTCATCGTAAACGGGAAATTCCTTGATCTGCTGCTTGGTGACGCCCACCACGAAGTCGCCGGGACTCTTGGCGTAGGGAAAAATTCGGTCCGCCGGGACTAGAAACTTGTGGCTTTTTAGCCAGCCGCCGCTGTCCACCACGGCGTACTGCACCTCGCCGGTGCTGTGGTCCAGGATAACGTCGTCCATTTTGCCGATCTTCTCGTCTTCCAGGCCGTAAACGGTTGCGCCGCGTACATCCGCGGCTACGGGTAGTTTGAAATTGCTCAGCGTGCCATAGTGGGCCATGAATGTCTCTCCTCCTTGGTCTGCTCCCATGCATAGGATGCGGCGCGGGAAGTGGGTGTAAGCCAGCAGGGAGCTCTGAATCTCCTGGACGCCGCAGGTAATGGAAGCTGACTTTCCTTTATCATCGGGAGCATGAGCGGACCCGCAGCCACGGTGCTGCCATTCGAAGAAGCACGCGCCCGGGTAGAGGAGTGCGCCAGGAGTGTGGCGGCGACTGAGCCGGAGCCCGTGGAACTGGCGCGGGCGGGCGGAAGAGTGCTGGTGGAAGCGCTGGTGGCCGACCGCGATTTTCCTCCCTTTCCACGATCAGCTCGTGATGGCTACGCGGTGCGCGCCGCCGATGTTGCACGGGTTCCAGTCAAACTCAAAGTAACCGGCGAGAGCAAAGCCGGGGCTGCGCCAGGAGAAGTCCCCGCGCAACTGCACAGCGGCGAGGCCGTCCTCATCATGACGGGAGCGCCCGCCCCTGATGGTGCTGATGCCGTGGTCATGGTGGAATACACCTCCCGCGACGGCAACGTGGTTGAAATCCAGAAGAGCGCCGCAGTCGGCGAAAACATCGTGCCCCGAGGCAGCGAGGGCCGTGCCGGAGACGTTCTGCTGGAGAGCGGCCAGCGCCTGGATGCGGCGGGAGTGGCGGTGGCGGCTTCGGTGGGCAAAGCCAGCGTGCTGGTACACTCTCTGCCCCGCGTCGCCATTCTGGCCACGGGTGACGAGATTGTGGACGCTGCCGCCGTGCCCGGCCCCAACCAGATTCGCAATTCCAACAGCTACTCCATCGCCGCCCAGGTGCGTGCCGCCGGCGGGCTGCCGGTGCTGCTGCCTATCGCGCCAGATGAACCCGAACAGTTGCGGCGATTGATCGAACAGGGGCTGCAGTCTGACCTGCTGCTGCTGGCTGGCGGCGTCTCCATGGGCAAATACGACCTGGTGGAGCAGGTGCTGGGCGAACTGGGCGCAGAATTCTTCTTTACCGGCGCGCTCATCCAGCCGGGGCGGCCGGTAGTGTTCGGCCGCGCGCGCGGAAAATATTTTTTCGGGCTGCCGGGCAATCCCGTCTCCACCATGGTGACCTTCGAGCTCTTTGCCCGGCCCGTGCTGGAGGCGCTGGGCGGCGCCAAGCCGCGACCATTGGCGTTCTTCCCCGTGCGCTTGGAGCGCGAAATCAAAGTTCGAACCGGGCTGACCCGCTTTCTTCCCGGCCTCCTCGCCGGCCAATTTGGCGAGTTGGAAGTTAAACTGGCGTCATGGCAGGGCTCCGGCGACATCGCCGGCGCCGCCCGCGCGAACTGCTACGTGGTAGTTCCGCCCGATCGCGAGCGCATCGCTCCCGGTGAGACGGTGGCGGTATGGATCAAAAATTAATTCGGATTTCTTAACGGCTTATCTTCCTCGTAGTTGGAAATGTCGGGATTGGATGAGCCGCCGCTGCAGTTGCGGGGATCTCACCGCTTATTCGGTCAGCGATGGTAAGCGGGCTGAAGTGTGTGGCTCCTGCTGTCAGCCCGAGAAGCAACGCCGCGAGAGGCAAAATCGTTGCTATCCGCGGCCACGTCGTCAGGTAGGTTCCATCTCTCCAGGCGGTCCACAGAATTCGCGAATAGGGCCGCAGCTTTCCCGGAGTCCTGACCCACCAGGTTTCCACAAAGCCGGCAAAAGGCACGCCTGTATGCGACTTCCCGGCTTGGTACGGTGTCTTGACCTGCACTGCGCCTGGTGTGGCCGCCATGTTCTTTCCTGCCTAGCCGTGGTCTTCCAAGCCCACAGTTTTCGCGTGAATCGCGGGCGATGGTTATAGGAGGGCTTATCACCTGATGTCAAGAGATTAATCAGTCAGAGTTTTTCGCGTCCCCGGTTCTGTTCCGAAGGCATCCATCTTGTTCCCTGCTGTAACATGGATTCAGCCGGAAGATGGCCAAGAAGCTCTCTCATTACGATTCAGCAGGCAAAGCGCGCATGGTGGACGTCAGCGCCAAGCTAGCCACCACGCGCGAGGCCGAGGCCAGCGCCTTCGTCGCCATGTCGCCGCAGGTGCTCGAGGCCCTGCCCCGCAATCCCAAGGGCGATCCTCTGGAAGTGGCTCGTTTGGCGGGAATTATGGCCGCCAAGCGCACCGCCGAACTCATCCCTCTTTGCCACCCCGTTCCCCTGTCGCACATTGATGTGCAGGTGCGGCTATGCGAGAATGGCGTCGCTATTAGCTCCCAAGTAACTACGACCGCCCTCACCGGCGTCGAGATGGAAGCCCTGGTGGCCGCCAGCATTGCCGCCCTGACGGTCTACGACATGTGCAAGGCCCTGGATAAGGGCATCGAGGTGCGTGAGGTGATGCTGCAGCGCAAGTCCGGCGGCAAAAGCGGCGAGTACAGGCGCGCCAAGAATTCAGACTGAGAGATGCCCGCCAACGTCAAAGTGCTGCTGGTGGATGACAATCCCATGGTTCTGGGGATGCTGCACCAGGCTCTGTCTCCTTTGGCCACGGTCAGCACCGCCACAGACGGGGCCGACGCCCTGCTCAAGGCCGTAGACGATCCGCCCGACCTGCTTATCAGCGACTACCAGATGCCGGGCATGGACGGCCGCCAGCTCGTGGAGAAGCTCAAGAGCCGTCCCGCCACAGCCTCCACCGCCGTCATCCTGCTGGCCAGCAAGTCCGATATCGCCGACAAGCTCAGCATGAACGAACCGGTGGATGACATGCTGGAGAAGCCCTTCTTCATCAAAGAAGCCACCACCCGCATCAAACGCGTGATTGACAAGATCGCCCTGGAGAAGATGGCCAAGGAAGCGCCGGGCGGCAAAACCTTGCGCGGCAGCCTGGCGCAGATGAACGTGATTGACCTGGTGCAATCGTTGGAGATGGGCCGCAAGAGCTGCTCGCTCGTCCTGACCCACGAAAACGAACGTTGCGAGATGTTCTTCGTCGAAGGCCAGATCAAGCACGCCGCCTATGGAAGCACAGTGGGCGACACCGCTGTCTACAAAGTACTCTCCTGGACGGGGGGGAATTTTCAGATCGATTTCGACGGCCGCAGCAACGAAAAGAGCACCACGCTTTCCACCCAAGGGCTGCTGATGGAAGGGCTGCGCCTGCTCGACGAAGCCAACCGAGGCGCAGAAGACAATGTCCTCGACCGCTGAGCCGGGCGCGCGCACGGCAGCCGTGCTTACCGTAAGCGACTCCGTTGTAGCCGGCTCGCGCCAAGATGGTTCCGGGCCGGCCGTGGCCGCCGCGCTGGAGAAGGCCGGTTACCAGGTAGTGGCCCGGGAAGCGGTACCCGACGAGCGCAATCACATTGAAAACGCGCTGGTGGGCTTGTGCGAGCTGGCCCGGTTGGTGGTGACCACCGGCGGCACGGGCGTAGCGACGCGCGACGTCACACCGGAAGCGACGCTTTCGGTGTGCGACCGCGAGGTGCCCGGCATCGGGCAGCGCATGCGCGCCGAGGGCATGAAGAAAACGCCGCTCGCCGCCCTCAGCCGCGCCGTCTGTGGTACTCGCGGCGCTTGCCTTGTGCTCAACCTACCCGGCAGCCCCCGCGGAGCAACCGAATCACTGGCCGCCGTCATTGATGTTCTTCCTCACGCCCTGGACCTGCTGGCGGGCAAGACCGCCCACAGCGAATCCAGTGGCGGCGCCTGAGAACAAAATTTCTGGCAACCGGCTTCGGCAGCGCATCATCACTTGGCTGCGGAGGAACTCCAGCGACAAACAGGGGTGGTTAGGAAGTCTTTGCCGGATCACGCCGTTTCTGGCGCACCGGCTCCCAGAGTTACTTAGGGGCAGGCCGCCCCCACCGGGCTTGACGCTGGGCGGAAGAGATTCTAAAAGATTATTTTAGGGAGAGTCGTTATAGGTGGGAGGCATTTATGGTTCTCTGTCCAGAGTGCGAAACCGATCTCGACATTGAGGAAGACGAGGTGGACGAGGGCGAAATTGTTTCCTGCCCGGAGTGTGGCACCGATTTTGAGGTTGTTACCACCAATCCACTCGAGTTGAACCCCATCGAGGAAGAGGAAGAAGCCGAAGAGAAAGAGGAGGAAGAGGACGGAGACTACTCCTAGCGCTGCGCCAGATAGCTAGCGTGCTTTGAGCGCCACCTCTGATCCCCATTGCACCCATCACAACCAGGTCGAAACCGCAGGATGAATGCAGGATTACTGGTGTGCCTGCTGCTTAGCGCTATTGTGCTGGCTTGGCCTGCCCGCGCGGCAGTACCGCGTGACAAAAATGCTGAGGCCAAACACGATGGCTTGATCTTCGGGACCGTTTGGGGCCCGAATAACCAGCCGGTCTACGGCATGCGCGTCAAAATACGCCCTGCCAGCCAAAAGAAAGCGCGGTGGGAAGTCTACTCCAACCATGCCGGCGAATTTGAGCAACTGGTGCCTGCGGGCAGCTACGTGGTCTGGGCCGACGTCAAACGGCCTAAAAAGGCCAAGAAGGGTGACCAAGGTAACCATTGGAGCCCGCCCCAGGTCACCGTGCAGGTCCAAAACGACGTTCGGGTGGACATCGGGCTGCATCTAACAGAGTAGAACCTCAACCTGATCGAAGTACTTTAGGAGGTCTTTGTGAAGAAGACCTTGGCTGTCCTGGCAGGCGTGATGTTGGCGGTGACGGTGGCTGCGGCGCAGCCGCCTGCGTCACAGTTCCGCGAGGTCAAGGACAAGGCCCCGCAAACCCGCACCCTCACTGGCATGGTCAGCAACCAGCACGGAAACCCGCTTTCCGACTCGGTCGTCTATTTGACCAACACCCGCAACATGGGCGTCAAAACCTACATTGTGGGCAAAGACGGAATGTACCGCTTCCCCTCGCTCTCGCCCAATATTGACTATCAGGTTTACGCGCAATTTCAGAGCCACAAGAGCGACACCAAGACCTTAAGCTCTTTCGACAGCCGCCCCAACGCGGTGATCAATCTGAGAGTGGATGTGAAGTAAATTCAGTTCCGCAGATCAACGCGGATTTCCACGGAGCCTTGACCACCCGGCGCTTGCTCGTCCGGCCTCATGCAGAGGCGCTTCGCGCCGCAGGGCAATTCGCAAGCGAATCGCCCCGCTCCGCTCAAGATGACAGTTATCAGATTAAAGAGAAGCTACCCCTGGTCGTTCCCGGCGCGTTTCCACGACATCAGCTCTTCAATAGTGGAAGTTGCGCTGGAAACCGGGT
>DATJFA010000373.1:0-4590 GCA_035496015.1 Terriglobales bacterium
AGTCAGCATCATCGGCACTTCGCCGGAATCCATTGACTTGGCCGAGGATCGCAAGCGATTTGGCAAGCTGCTGGAGGAGTTGCAGATTCCCCAGCCTTCCGGGGCCATCGCCACTTCGGTGGAAGAGGCGGTAGAAGGGGCACAGCGGGTCGGCTACCCGGTGCTGGTGCGGCCTTCCTATGTATTGGGCGGCCGGGCCATGGTGATCGCTTACGACGACGAGTCCGTTATCCGCTACATGCAGGAGGCGGTGGAGTATTCGCAGGAGCGCCCGGTCTTAATTGACCACTTCCTGGAAGACGCCATCGAAATGGACGTGGACGCCCTCTCTGACGGCGAAGACGTGGTAATCGGCGGTATCATGCAGCACATCGAGGAAGCCGGCATCCACTCCGGCGATTCCTCCTGCGTGCTGCCCTCCGTGGACATTCCCGATTACCTGCTGGCCACCATGCGGGAGTACACCTTCCGGCTGGCGCGGGCGCTGAAGGTGATCGGGCTGATGAACATTCAGTTCGCGATTCCGCGCAACCCCATGGAGAGCACGCTAGGCGGTAACGGCAAGGGAGAAAAGGTGTACGTGCTGGAGGTGAATCCGCGGGCTTCGCGCACCGTGCCGTATGTCTCGAAAGCCACAGGCGTGCCGCTGGCTAAGATTGCCGCCCGCCTGATGACGGGCCGCAAGCTGCGCGAGTTTCTGCCAGAAAATATCGAGCGATCCAGCGACCTGGGCACCGGCAACTGCTATTACGTGAAGTCACCCGTGTTCCCCTGGTCGAAGTTTCCCGGCGTGGACACGGTGCTGGGCCCGGAGATGAAGTCTACGGGCGAGGTGATGGGGGTGGCCGACAATTTCGGCGAGGCGTTCGCCAAGGCGCAACTGGGGGCCGGGCAGAGTTTGCCAACAAGCGGCAGGGTGTTCATCAGCGTGACGGACCACGACAAACCGCACATCGCCGCTGTCGCCAAGAAGTTTGTGGACCTGGGGTTCAGGTTGGTGGCCACCAGCGGGACCGCGGATGTGCTGGAAGCTGCAGGTTTAACCACGGACCGCGTGTACAAGGTGAAAGAAGGCCGGCCCAACGTCGTGGACCTGCTGAAAGGCGAGAAAATTCAGCTGGTCATCAACACGCCGCACGGCCTGGAGCCGTGGTTCGACGAGAAGGCCATTCGGCGCGCGGCAGTGATGCACCACATTCCCACCATTACGACGCTCTCGGCGGCACGGGCCGCGGCCGAGGGGATCGCCGCGCGGCAACGCGGCCAGATCAGTGTGCGGGCACTGCAGCAACTGCATGCGGAGCGGTTGGCGTCCGTGGACAAGTAGATTGCCGCCGAGACGCACAAGATGTGCCGCCCCTGAAGGGGCTGTGATTCTATAGGCGCACTTACCCAGGGCTGACGCCCTGGGCTAAAAGCTATTTCGCCCTTCGGGCTGAGGACGTGGTAGCGACACCCTTTCCTGCTTACCCCATA
This sequence comes from Terriglobales bacterium, assembly GCA_035496015.1. GTDB lineage: Bacteria > Acidobacteriota > Terriglobia > Terriglobales > Acidobacteriaceae > JAICWP01. The sequence continues at coordinate 1,477 of DATJFA010000373.1, forward strand.
AAACAGCGCAGGGTCCCTCGTTATTCAGCAAGACGCAAGGTCCCTCGCTATTCGGCAAGACGCAGGGTCCCTCGTTATTCGGCAAGACGCAAGGTCCCCCGACTCGTGCTTGCTCGCTAAGCTCGGTCGCGCTCTCTCGGGATGACATTCCAAGAAGAGCTGCCAAGGAAACCCTGGAAGTGTTCCGCAGCAGCAAGACGAAGCTATTCAGACCTCAGTATCCTTGGCGTCCTCTGCGGTTTTCATTTTCTGGGGCTGAAACTACAATAGCGGCATGTTACTGCACGGTATTTTTCCGCCCATCACCACGCCGTTCTATCCGGATGGCAGCGTGTACTACAAGAAGCTGGAAGCCAACGTGGCGCAGTACTCGAAGACGCCGGCGGCGGGCATTGTGGTGCAAGGCTCGACCGGGGAGGCGGTTATGCTTTCCGACCAGGAGCGCCGCGATGTGTTCAAGGCGGCGCGCGAGGCGGCAGCGCCGCACAAAGTACTGATTGCCGGGACGGGGCTGGAGTCGGCAGTCGAAACGCTCCGCCTGACGGAATACGCGGCCACACTGGGTTACGACGCGGCCCTGGTGCGCACGCCCCACTACTACAAGGCGCAGATGAAGCCGCTCTACATGGCGACCTTCTTCCGCACCGTGGCCGACCACTCGCCGTTGCCGGTTATCATTTACAACTTCCCGGGGGCAACGGGTTACGACATTCCGGCGGAGGTGGTCATCGAACTGGCCGAGCATGCCAACATCATTGGCATTAAGGAATCGAGCGGCAACCTGGAAAAGGTGCGGCAGATGGTGGAAGGCACGCGGCATGTGAAGCGCAGCGTTACGGTCACGGAGGTGTTCGCCGCGGTGACCGGGCGCATGCTGGCGATGGAGTCTGCGCCGAGTAACGGGGACGTCGTGCCCGTGGGAGCGCTGGGAGGATCGGCGGGCACGGCGGTGCAGGCGCCGCCCAGGTTCAAGACGCGCAGCAAGGAAGTGGGCTTCCAGGTGACGGTGGGAGCGGCGCATCAGCTGGAGCCTTCGCTGCAATTCGGCGCAGTGGGAGCAATCCTGGCGTTTGCCTGTCCGGCGCCAACGGCCTGCTTCGAGATCTACGCGGCCTTTAAGGAAGGCGACCACGCCCTGGCTAAGGAGAAGCAAGTGCGGATCGCAGAAGCCGCGAGGCGCGCGGTGGCGGATTTGGGCATAGCAGCGGTGAAATACGCCATGGACCTGAACGGCTACTATGGCGGGCCGGTGCGCTTGCCGCTGCTGCCGCTGGACTCCGAGCAGAAGGCGGAGGTGGAGCGGTTCATGGCGGGGATTAAGAACTAAGTTTCAAAGTTTCGCAGGTTTCAAGGTTTTTGAAACGTGCTCTGCCTATGGAGGGCGGGGCAGAGCCCCGCCCCAACACGAGCAGCGCTTAAGCTGTACGGCGCTTGCGGTTCAGCTTGGTGACATGCACGGAGCGGCTGGCGCCAGCCTGAGCACCTTCCTCCGAATCCCCAGGCTCAGACTGGGCAGTGGCTTGCGGCTGCCGCCGAGTGGGCCGGCCAGTCGTGCCGGGTTCATGCTCGGGAGGGACAGCGGAGCCGCGCCCGGCAACCTGCCGCTGCGAGCGCTCTTCGCCCGCTTGCCTTTGCCCGCGGCGTCCTTGCTCAACGGCCGCCGGGGGTTGCTTTTCGCCATGCAGTTCCAGGGGGTGGGTGCCTGGATCTTGACCCTCGGTGCGCCCGCTGGCCGGGTCCACGATGTAGAGCAGGTCGGTGAGGTCAGTGGCATGCTCCTCTTCATCCTTGAGAATTCCTTCCAGGAGCACGCGGGTGGTGGGGTCGTCGTCGGCAAAATGGCGAATCATTTCGGTGTAGACCTGGATGACAATGCGCTCGGCAATCAGGTCTTCGCGGATCATGTCGGCCAGGGTTTCACCCTCGACGTATTGCGCAGCGGAACGTTCCAGCAGGTTGCGGGGATTGAAGTCGGGCTTGCCGCCGAGCTGCTGGATGCGCTCGGCGATGCCGTCAGCGTGCTCGCGTTCGGCGTCGGCGTGCTCCTTGAATTCGCCGGCTACAGATTTGCCGTGCACGCCGGTGGCCATAAAGTAGTGGTGCATGTAGCGGAGGACGCACACGATTTCAGTAGCCAGGGCCTGGTTCAGAATTTCGATGGTTTGTTCTTTATCGCCGCGGTAGGAATCTGTGACAGGTCCATCTTCGATGCTGCGGCGGGCACGCTCGCGGAGCTGCTCAACGTCTTCAATAAACTGCGCCATATTCACCTCACTGGGAATTTTTTGCCGGATAAGAACGGATGCCTGGCAGGACTTTAGATTCCGAGAGTGGCAGGTGCAGATGTCCGAGTTTGGTAGTGACTCGCGTAACCAGGCGGGGCGTCTGCCGTAACTTTACCAGCAACAGCCGCAGGCTTAGAGTTCGAGATGCGATGCAAGAGCACGGTACCTCGCGCCTGGCGACAGCAGAGCCGGAGGGCAGGCCTGCGCTGAAAGTGGGCGGGCTTGACGTGGCCGGCAGTGGCTGGGCGGGGACGAGGACCGCGATCTTGCGAGCTGTGGCGGTATTGCTGGACATGCTGGCATGGTGGCCGGAAGCGCTTCTGGCCGGTCAGACGTGTCTGGCGGCCCTGCAAGCACGGCAGGGAGATGAGCGCGAGTAAAAACGGCAAAAAACTAAACTAACCTAGAGCGGGCGATTGGCGTCGGGGGGAGAAGAGCTCCGGTGCCGGTCGCCCGCAATACTTTGGCAGCTTTGTAGCGCGGGCACTCTGCCGGCCATGTCGCCGTGACAGATCGCGGCACTGCACGCGAGATGCTTCGGGCCTGAAGGCCCTCAGCATGACGCCTTTTTGCGGGGCGTTCGCAGGGGCGGAGCGAATCGGGCAGTTGCCCCGGGGGATCGCTCTGCGCGGAGGCCTCGCGTCTGGGAATCACAAAGGCCAACTTGCATGGGGTGAAGACCATCAGTATGATATAGAACGAACGTTCGATAAGCCCCCAGGGGTGGTGGCTCCAGTTCAGCATGGCTTCCGCGACTCGTTCCAGTTCGCTTTCCGGCCGCTCGGCCCGGGTTCCAGCCGGGCAGGGCAGCCGTTTCGACCGCCGTCTG
>DATJFA010000374.1:0-3610 GCA_035496015.1 Terriglobales bacterium
CCCTTCCCCCGCTGCCGGTTACCTCCGCCAGGACCTTGCCATGCCGGTTGCGAACCCTGCCACGTGCCAGAGCGGATACCGGTGCGCACTTCGTGCAAAATCCAGGCGGAGCCGTGCGGCGACGCTCGATTGACACTTTCAGATATAGAATGCTAAATGTCGGACATGGCAACCTTCACGCCATCAGACGAAGACGAAGTCAAAGTTATATTCGGTGACCCAATCCACACGTTAGCCGTGGTGACTGGGAAATAGACAGGGTGGTTTTGCCGCTGCCGTTCACTTCCCAATGAACTGCCTTCCGGGAATTCCATTCTGGATGTGATCGGTTCTCCTCAGGAGCCGACGATCTTTCCGGAGAGGGACGGGGCTTTGAATGCCGCCTTTGAACTCGTCCGGGAACAGATGGAGGAAACTCGTGAATGGCTGGCTGATGCCGCGTGCAAGTTGGACAAGTACGAAGAGGGTTTGGGCCTCGAAACCGAATTGGGTGATTGCTCCCTTCTCCATCAAGTTCCTCACTCCCCACTCGTGAATTAACACAACGCTGCGCCGGTTAACCCACTGCGGTGGGCCCTCCAATCACCGACCGGCCCTGTTTATCAACATCTTCCAAATTGGCCGCCCACGTGCACCAAGTGGAGCCGATCACTCGATGAAAGGAGCCGAAATGCGAATTGGCTGCTTCCTACTATTCTCCGTGATCGTCGTTGGTGTTATCGGTGCACAAACCAAGCCAACCATAAAGAGCGTCCCCCTGAGCCAAACCTCACCTGCGTCCGGCAAGGAAATGTTCGCTACATAGTAAGCGTTTGAGCAATCCCATCCTGTTCATCCGTCAGCACCAGTGATGAACTGGAAGCGTGGATGAAAAGAGGCAAGTAGTAAAGACCAAACGCCGCCGGAGCCGGACGCAAATCGAACAACTGGTGGCCGAATACGAAGTCAGCGGCCTGGGCCGGACTGCCTTCTGCCAGCAGAAAGGACTCAGCTTATCGACGCTGGCTCGCTATCGAAGACGGCAGGAGCGAAGGGCCAGCGAGGACACAGAGAGGAAGCGTTGGCTGGCGGTGGAGGTCTGCGGCGCCACGGTAGCGGTTGGCGAGAGGGCCAGCGGCCTGGCGGTTGTGCTTTCAGGCGGGCGGCGGATCGAAGTTGGCCGCGGTTTTGATACCGACACGCTGAAGCGGTTGCTGGCATTGGTGGAGCGCCGCTGAGCATGTTTGGTATAGGGCCGGCGACGCGGATCTATCTGGCGGCGGGAGCCACTGACATGCGCAAGGGCTTCGAGGGTCTCTACGGCTTGGTACGCGATCAGTTGCAATTGGAGCCGTTGAGCGGGCACATTTTCATCTTCTCGAACGTGCAGCGGAATCGGCTGAGGCTGTTGTTCTGGGATGGCAGCGGCCTATGGGTTTGCGCCAAACGCTTGGAGAGGGGGCGTTTCCGCTGGCCTCAGGCAGAAGCTGGGCAGAGCAAAGTGGTGCTCAGCCAGGAGGAACTGGCGCTGCTGGTGGGCGGCATCGATTTGGCGGGCAGCAAGCGCCGGGCATGGTTTCGGAAAGTAGTCGGCGAACCGGAAGGTGAGCTTGCGGTCAGACCGCCGCGGGCCACAACGGTTTTCCCGGGAGCAGTCGCATGAAGTGGACCCCTGTGGATTCGAGCCCATTCTGGGCAGCCGCATATGCTGAAGGCAAAGCTTTGCTGTACCTGCTATTCCGCAGCGGCGAGGTCTATCGCTATTTCGAGTTTCCTCGGTGGCAGTATCAGGAGTTTCTGGCAGCGGATTCTAAAGGCCGATACTTCGGGCGCAACATTCGGGGGCGCTTCCGTTACGAGCGAATGCGCCGGCCGCGATGACCATCGCCCTACGCCAAAAAAGAAAAATTTCTCGTGACTGAGAAAACATGACCACCTATAATTGTTTTTGCCCACCGCGATCCCCAATCCTGCCAAGCCCTCCCCTGACGACTCGCCGGAAGTAGCCGAGCTGAAACGGCAACTGCATTGGGCCTACCTCAAGATTCAGGTATTGGAAGAGCGGCTGCGGTGGCAACGCATCCAGAAGTACGGTCCCGGCAGCGAAAAGCTCAGCGATGCGCAACTGGAGTTGCTGGAGGTGGAACCGGGCGTCAGCAATCTGGAAGTGCAGGCGGAGGGCGCGCGGGAGCCTTTGCCGTTGCGGACGCGCACCCAGCGGCAGCGCCCGCATCCAGGGCGGCAGGAACTGCCGGCGGATCTGCCGCGCGTGGAACGAGTCATCGGCTGCACGCCGGCGGAGTGCCAGTGCTCCCACTGCGGGCAGCCGACGGCGGTGATCGGGTACGAGACGAGCGAGCAGTTGGATGTGGAGCCGGCCAAGTACTTCGCGTTAGTGACCAAGCGCGAGAAACGGGCCTGCCATCACTGTGAGCAAGGCGGCGTGGCCACGGCGCCAGCGCCGGCACGGATCATCGAGAAGGGCTTGGTCAGTGATCGGGTGGTGATCGACACCGTGATTTCCAAGTACAGCGATCATCTTCCGCTGTATCGGCAAAGCGTTATGCTGGAGCGGGAGACGGGGCTGGAGATCAGCCGAGCCACACTGGATGGTTGGGTGATGACGGTGGGGGAATTGCTGATCCCGATGGCGGCTGTGATGGGGCGCGAGTTAGTGCGCGGCACTTACCTTCAAGCGGATGAAACTCCCGTGGATGTGCAGATGCACGACCGGCGAGGGAAGAATCATCAGGCTTACTTATGGCAATACAGTCGGCCGGGCGGGAGCGTGGTGTTCGACTTCCAGTTGGGGCGCGGGCGCGACGGGCCAAAGAAATTCCTGGTGGGTTTCAACGGAATTTTGCAGACCGACGGCTACGCCGCTTACGACAAGGTAGGCGGGCCGAAGTTGGTGCATGCCGCCTGTTGGAGCCATTCGCGGCGTAAGTTTTACGAAGCGCATCAAGTGTCCCCGGGCGAGAGTGTGGCCAAGGGCATTGTGCTGCTCATTGACGACCTGTTCGGGATCGACGCCGAGGCGCGCGCGCAGAATCTGGATTTGGCCGCGCGCGATCGGTTGCGCCAGCAGCAAGCCCGGCCGTTGCTAGAGACAATCCGGCAGCAGATCGAAGCCGCGCGGGAGCAGGCTCTGCCGGCGAGCAAACTGGGCGGCGCGATCGCCTACACACTGGGGTTGTGGAAGCGGCTCCAGCGGTTCCTGGATTACCCCGAACTGGAGCTGAGCAATAACCTGGCGGAGAATTCGATGCGAGGGGTGGCGCTAGGCCGGAAGAACTGGATTCACATCGGCAGCCCGCAGGCGGGGCCGAAGGTGTCGGCCATTCTGTCTGTGGTGGAGACCTGCCGACGGCTGGACATTCCCGTTCGCAAGTACCTGGGTGCCGTTCTGCCTGGCTTGGCTGAGGTGAACATTCAGAAACTGGCCGAACTGACGCCTCCGGCCTGGGCTGCGCGGAACCCATAATCTGTCTCGCCAGTGCCACCAACCCTGCGGATGGCCTTACGCTTACGGTCGTCAGAATCGCCTGGTGTTTGCTGCTACCGACGCAGCTCAGAAAGTGCAGGACCTCCTCCGGGCTCAGGACTACCGGCAGTCTCTGCGGCTTCTTCG
>DATJFA010000375.1:0-6428 GCA_035496015.1 Terriglobales bacterium
TTCTTGCCCACTCCCTTTGGTTACCGCGGTTCAACTCTTTTCCCTCTTTCGTGTGACCTGCATCACTGTATTTGCGTGACGGCCTCGCTAAAGTACGTCCAATTACGCAGGGCTGTGGCCAGCTCCGAGTGAATTGGGTGAAATGCGATGGAAACGCAACGCAAGACCATCCTGATTGTGGACGATGACGAGCAGGTGCTGATTGAGCTGGAACGCCTGCTGGAAGACCAGGGGTATAGCACCACTACTGCCTGGAGCGGCCGCGAGGCCCTGCAGTCGCTACAGTCGAAGTCCTTCGATTTCGTGCTGCTGGATGGCGACCTGCCGGACCTGACACGCGATGAGTTAATGCGGCAAGCGCGGCAGTGCTCGAAGTCCTATTGGATTGTGTTGCAGCCACGTACCCGCTTTCGCCCGGAATCGGTTGCCGCCAACTCGGTATGCAAGTGGGAACACGGAGCCATTCTTTCCAAGCTGCGTGATTGCCTGTCAGGCCAAGAGCACGTTGTAGCAGGCAAGCGTCCCGGGCACGTGGCCTGAGACACCCTTCCATCTGGAACAAGCTCGAAGCACACGTGTGCCATCCTGCCAGTTGAGCGCCCAGCGGCACCTGCTGAAATTACGAGTTCACGTCGCTAAGAAAGGATGAAAGATCTACTTTTTCATCCTGGCGGGGTGAGGAGGGAATCACAGTAACGTTACCACCGGCACCGGCGGCCGCGGCCGACTGCTCCGCGCCCAGTAAGGGCGCAACTACACGCAGCGCCTCGATTTCGACGCGCAACTGCTGCATGCGCGCTTCCTTCTGCTTTAACACCTCTTCGATGCTTTTCATGGTGGCCCCCGTTCGGCAGCCAAGGCACGCCGGCAGCGCGCCTCAACAGCCACTGTCAGCAGGGAGAGTAAGCGCCGGTGCTAGCTCCAACCAGATAACCAAAGGTATTGGCCCTGCGGCCATTCTCGTGGGCTGGCCGGCTCCGTTGCATCCAGGCCCATGCACTTCATCTTGCTGGGCACACTTTACCCCACACCCGGGCTTCTGATATGAGTTTTCTGTCTTAAATTGCTGAGCAAATAGGCCTAGGTAGCCCTAAATCAATCGTGGGAATCCTTTGATCGCGCCTAATTATCTTTCTGGCGGCTTCAGTGTGGCCACCATTTTGTGCTGGGGCAGCGCCGATTTTATTGGCGGCATAGCGGCCAAGACCACGGATTCTTTTCTGGTCGCAGCCCTGGCCCACGCCAGCGGTTTCGCGGTGATGACTTCAGTGGCGCTGGTGGCGCACGCCGCTTTTCCTTCTACCGGCCCGATGCTCTGGGCCCTGGCGGCAGGGGCTTCCGGTGGCGTGGCCCTGGCGATTTTTTACCGGGCCCTGGCTTCCGGTCACATGGGGTTGAACGCGCCCGTGGCCGCTCTGCTGGCAGCCGCCATTCCGGTAGCATTTGCTTTCACCGTGGAGGGCATGCCACATCCGCTGCAGATGGCTGGCTTTGTGCTGGCCGGTATGGGCATCTGGTTCATCTCCAAGCCCGACCACATCGGCGGCCGTCCCAAGGGACTGGGTCTGGCCCTGATAGCGGGCCTTGGGTTCGCGGGATTTTTTCTTTGCATCAACCAGACCGGCGACAGCTCCGCACTGTGGAGCGCGGCTCTTTCGCGCTGCCTCGCGTTTCTGCTGGTTTCGCTGATCCTTGCCGTGAAATGGCGGCGTGGCGGCGTGGCCACACGCTTTGCCTGGCTGGGATTGCTGGCGGGAGTGCTGGATGTGAGCGGCACTGCATTCTTTGTGCGGGCCGATCAGACCGGCAGGCTGGACGCGTCCGTGGTGTTGTGCTCGCTGTATCCCGTCATAACGGTACTGCTGGCAGTGTGTTTCCTGAAGGAACGGTTCACACGGGTCAAACTGGCTGGAATAGCAGCGGCGGTGGTGGCCGTGCCCTTGATTGCGCTGAAGTGAAGCAGGTTTCTCAGTTTCATGGTTCGAAACCCTGGGTAGTTAGATCAACGTGAAGCTTCTGTTGCGGTGAAATGAAGAAATAACAGCAGGCCCTTCGCTGCGCGAAGGATGACAATATTGAATTTGATTAGCAGCTGGCAGTTGGATGGAGGCATCGCGCAACTGCCAAGTACCAGCTACCGGTCCGCAAAATTCCGTTTCCTGGCACCCTCCACTCGGCGGACCGCGCCCAGGAAGTCACCATAGAGGTAGTAGGCGACGTCGGGGCTGTCTGCCGGAACCAGATCGCGAACGCGGCTGCCATACTTCTGCCGCAGCAGTCGCGCGAGCAATTCAAAGCGGTGATAGTCTTGGGAGCGCGCCTGCTCGCGGTAAATCTCCTGATCCCCGTGGCGGATGATCCAGTGCCGGTGCTCTCCCGGTCCGCTGCCCGCGATTTCCAAATCCCAGGTGAGAGTGAATTGCGCGGCGGCGATCTCCGGCAGCCGGGCGAGGATTTCCTGCGCTTCTTCTTGCCGCTGTTCACGCCAGGCTCTGGCGGTGGGCAGTTTGGCGTTCCCGCTCATGTAGGCGTTTTCTATTCTACGGAATCGGCGTGCAGCACGGGAAGTTCCCCGCCGAATCGTAGCGACTCGGCGGGAAGGCCATGTGCGGGCGCGTGTCTGCGTTCGGGCAAGCTACTGCGTCACCACGGTGACGGTTCTGCTGTGTTGGATTCCGCCGGAATTTGCCACGACCGTAAATTTGACGTTGGATGGTGTTGAGGTGACACCGGGGGCCGCTGCGCTCTGGCTCCCTCCTCCCCCACAGCTTAGCGCCAGCAGCAGGCCGGCGCCGGCCAGGCCTGCCAGAACCAGCCAAATGGCACCTCGCTTGCGCTTTCCTGCCAGCGGTGTAGCGCTCACGCACAGGCCCGCCAGCAGAAACCAGGCGGCAGGAAAAGACCGCGGAAATCTGCCGTTTGCAGCGGATGCGGTGCCGTTGCTCACCGTTAGCTTGGATTGCATGGGAGAGGAGCCGGCGGGCAACGATGCCGGTGTAAAGGTGCAGCTCATTCCCGCCGGGAGTCCGGAACAGGAGAAGGACAGTGGGTTGATCAGCCCGTCCGCCTGTGGAATCACCTGAATGGTTGTGTCGCCGGATTGGCCGGCGGGCAGCACCACACTTCCCTCCGTCTTCAGATTGAAATCGCCGCTGGTGAGGCCGTAAACCACCAGTTCTCCAGAAAAGGTGGGAACATACACCTTGCCATTGGCGATAGTCGGGGGCGCGAACTTGGCGAAACTGCCCAGATCATCGCGCTGGCTGTTCTGCGTGCTGTCCCAAAGTGCGTGGGAGACGTTGGCTGCATCGAAAGCACGCAGAACGCCATGCAACTTGCCGTTAGCATCTTCTGAGGATGCTGCCGTAGCCCACACGATGCCGCTGTCCGCCACAGCGCCATTGGCGGAAAGCGAGAGGGGGACGCTGTTGGAAATCTGGCCGGGAGCGCTCATCGTGCTCTGCGAAACCGGGGTTGTTTGCAGGCGTCCGGCGGTGATGGCGTACTGCTTCAGATAATCGCCCACTCCCCACAGATAGACGGCGGGCCCCTGCGGGCCGTTCCAGAAGACAGGCGCGCCGAGAAAGAAGCCCGTGGCCTGGAATTCCTGGGCGTCGTTGTTGAAGGCGGCATTGTATTTGCCGAATTGATTTTCATTCACCAGCCGCAGTACTCCATCCTTGCCCACGCCAAGCACCAGACCGAGGTTGGGCAACAACATGGGACCTCCTCCCCCCACGTCCAAGTCCACCGAGTTTAGGTAGTTTTGGTTGTTAGGAGTGAAGTAATCGGTTATTGCGAGCTTCTGGGACGTGCTCAGCCGCAGAAAACTGTTTCCCCAATCCCGGCCGCCGCTATTGCCATCGAAAGTTCCGTTCCCCGTGGTCAGGAAAATGCTGTCTCCGTCCGCGGCCGGGGCTTGCCCTCCGGCCCAGATGCCCGCGTCTTCGCCATCCGGGCTGGCGTTGAAAACTGACACCTGCTGCAAGGTGGCGGCATCGTATCCCATCAACCATCCGTGAAACGGGGGAATGTCGCCTACCGAGGCAAAGGCGACATAAACCACACCATTGAGCAGAAGCAGGCCAGGGCGATTGAGGTGATAACGAGCGTCGAAGGTTACTGTGCCGCCGTTGCTCGCGGCGCCTCGGCCTGATACCGAAGCGCTAATCGCCACCGGGCCGCCAAATTTTTCCCCTCCCGAGGCGATGTCCAGCGCGTGCAGCATGAATTGGTAATTGCCTGCGGTTTTGGTCTTAGCCACAACGTAGAGGGTTCCCGTAGCGGGATCAATTACCGGCGTGCTGGTGATTCCAATTTCCGGAACCAGATCGGTGTAGGGGCAGAACGGGGAGCCGCTGAGGCCCTGGCAAATGTCGCCGCTCGGCACCGCCGGTCCCAGATTCACTTTCCACAACGGCGCAGACTGCGTGGAATTATCAGCGTCGAAGGCGTACACACTGTTGTGCTCCGTGGCAACGTAAACCACGTTGTGGGCGCCCTGGCCGGCGATCGAAACATCAGACAGATACAACGGCTGTGCGTAAACTTCGCCATCTACCGGCCGGCTAAAAAGCTTACCGAAATTGCTGCTGTTGACATTTGCGGTACTCAGAATCTGCTCGTTCAGGTTCGCACCCGTCCGCGCTACATCATTGTGATTGGTGGTGACCTGTACCTGGCTGACGGCCATACCCGCCAGCGCCACCCACGTTAGGGCGATGCTGCACAGTCTTCGGCTTCGATTCACGGATAAACCCCTGAGTTTGGTGGTTACGGGCGTTGAAAATGAGCACCCGAGCGCAGTAAACGGCGCGGGCGCAGAGACGGCTCAGATTTCCAGACGAGTGGTCGAAGACTGCAGCGTCGCGCCCCACACCGGCAGCGCCGACGAACTAGATGGCCAGATGGATTACTGAGTTGGCCAGATGGAGCTCAAGATTCTTAAAACATGCAAATATGCGATCTATTAAACATGGTGGATTGCCCAGCGGCAATAAGAGTTCCTGCTTAGTCCTGCCCAACTAAGTGCCTGTCCCCTGTGGATTTCGAGCGCTTGCGGCCTGGTCACGTGAATTGCAGTGACTGTGCAAGCTCCTGCAGATTGACAGCTCAGGTCCGGGCGGCGACAATCAGGTACAAGCCTTACGGGGCGGGTCGTTCGCCGAACCCCCCATTTTGTGCCGCTTCGACTGCCGTAGTATTCGCGCCAAAGCCGTGGACGTTTTTTGCCGGGCCGAGCAGTACCGGTTTTGTACGGCAGCGGGCAGTTTCCGCGCCGAAATCTGGTTTGCAGGGAATAGCACACACCCAGTTTCATGCGCGTCATTCTGCCCAAGCTTCTGCCGGCATGTGTTCTGTTGCTGGCGTCATGCGTGGCCGCGCAGGTGTCGGTCCCCACCCAGCACAACAACAATAACCGCACCGGCGAGAACCGCCAGGAGCCCTGGCTCACTACATCCAACGTCAACGTCAGCAACTTTGGCAAGCTCTTCGCCCTGCCGGTGGACGGGAACATCTACGCACAGCCGTTATACGTGTCCAATCTCGCCATTGCAGGCGCGGAGCGCAATGTGCTCTATGTCGCCACGGAGCACAACACGGTTTATGCCTTTGATGCCGATGATTCCAGGGGCACCATCCTGTGGCAGAAGAATTTGGGGAGCTCTGTTCCCAGCCAGGATGTTTGCGCCGCGTCCGGATGCTTCTACCCAGATATCAACCCCGAAATCGGGATCACGTCCACGCCGGTAATTGACGTCGGCCGGCAGGTCATCTACGTGGTTGCCAAAAACAAGGATAGCGATAACAGCTATCATTTCCGCCTGCACGCGCTGAACATCATTTCCGGTGCAGAGATGCCGGGCAGCCCTGTGGAGGTCACCGCTCCCGGTTTCAACGTCCTGTTTCACTTGAATCATCCCGGGCTGCTGCTGGCGAACGGCAAAGTGTACTTAGGCTTCGGCTCTCTGGGAGATTTTCCCACCTGGCATGGCTGGCTGATGGCCTACGATGCCACGACGCTGCAGCAGAAGGTCGTCTTCAACACCAGCCCCAGCAGTTCCGAAGGCAGCATCTGGCAAGGGGGACAGGGACCGGTTGTAGATAGCGCCGGCAATGTTTATGTGGCTACAGGGAATGGCCTATTCAATGCTAATACCGGGGGTTCCGCCTATGGCGACTCAATCCTCAAGTTGAACGGTTCCAGCCTTTCCGTTCTCGATTACTTCACTCCCGATGATCAAAGTTCGCTGAGCAGCAATGATGCCGACCTCGGCTCGGGCGGTCCCATCCTGCTGCCTGGAACCAATGTGCTGGTTTCGGCCGGCAAAGATGGATGGATTCGGGTGATGGACACCGGCAATCTGGGCAAATTCAATGCGACCTTCGATGCCGATCTCCAGGAGTGGCAGGTATTCAGCGGTCAG
>DATJFA010000376.1:0-7115 GCA_035496015.1 Terriglobales bacterium
CTGCGTGTGGGTGGAAAACGGCCGCCTGCGGATGCTCAAGGTGTTCTCCACGCCAGACGATCCTTCGCAGGCCATCGTGCAGGCGGTGGAACGGACGGGCCTGGGGTCCGCGCTGGTGCTGCTGCACGGAACCACCGTGGGCACCAATTCGCTGCTGCAGCGACGGGGGGCGCGTGTGGCCCTTGTGACCACGGAGGGCTTTGAAGATTCCATTCAGATCGGGCGTCAAGCGCGGCCCAAACTCTACGACTTCTTTTTTGATCCGGTGCAGCCGCTGGTGCCGCCGGGGCTGCGCTTTGGCGTCCCCGAACGGACAGCCAGTGACGGCCGGGTGCTGCAGCCGCCCAGCCAAGCTGAATTACGCGGGCTGCGGCAGGCAGTGGAGGAATCAGGGGCAGAGGCGGTTGCCGTCTCACTGCTGTTCTCATTCGTCAACCCGGAAAACGAGCGCGCGGTGGCGGAGACGCTGGCGGGCCTGAGCAACGGGAAAAGCGACGTGCCGCTTTCGGTGGCGCACGTGGTGCTTCCCGAGTTCCGAGAATACGAGCGGGCCAGCACGGTGGTTGTGAATGCCTATTTGCAACCGCTGATGCAGCGCTACCTGGAAAACCTGGGTGACCGGCTGGCGGCCAAACGCGGCAAAGCGGCGGTTTTCATCATGCAGTCGAGCGGGGGCATCACGTCGCTGTCGGCGGCGGCCGCGGAGCCAGTGCGCACCGTGCTTTCGGGTCCCGCGGGAGGAGTGGTGGGGGCGGCGGCGGTGGCCCGGCGCAGCGGCTTTGAACGCATCATTTCCTTCGACATGGGCGGCACCTCCACCGACGTAGCCCTGGTGGAGCGTGAGCCGCGTGCCAGCAACGAAGCTGAAGTGGCTGGCCTGCCGGTGAGGGTGCCCATGCTCGACATTCACACGGTGGGTGCGGGCGGGGGTTCGATTGCGCGCTTTGACGCCGGCGGAGCGCTGCGCGTAGGGCCGCTTTCGGCGGGCGCCGATCCTGGACCTATCTGCTACGGAAAAGGCGAGGAGCCGACGGTTACCGACGCCAACCTGCTGCTGGGCCGCCTGCCGGCGGACAAATTTCTGGGCGGTGAATTTGCTTTGGATGTAGAGCGCACGCGGCGGGTGGTGAAAAGCTGGCTGCAGAAGAACCGGTCATCGCTGAGCGTGGAGCAGTTCGCCGTCGGCGTGATTCGAGTAGTCAACGCCACGATGGAGAAAGCGGTGCGGGTGGTCTCCATTGAGCGCGGCTACGATCCGCGCGACTTCACGCTGGTGGCATTTGGCGGGGCGGGCGGGATGCATGCCTGTGAACTGGCGGCGGCGCTGGGCATTCCGCGGGTGTTGCTGCCGCCACTTCCCGGCGCACTCTCCGCGTACGGAATTCTGGTGAGCGACATTGTGAAGGATTACTCGCGCACCGTGCTGTGGCGCGCCTCCGGCAAGTTGCCACAGGCGGACTTGCAACGGCAGTTTGAAACTTTTGAGCGGGAGGCGCGGGCGGCGTTTCGGGCGGAAAACTGGCCGGGTACGCCACGGTATGAGCGCAGCCTGGACGTGCGCTATCGCGGCCAGGGATACGAGTTGAACGTGCCCTTTACGGCAAACGCGCTGGCCGGGTTTCACCACGAGCATCAGCGCAGATATGGCTATAGCCGCCTGGAGCGGGAGGTGGAGATTGTGACCTTGCGTTTGCGGGCGCGGCTGCCCAGCCCCAAAGCGCCGGCTTCGACGGGTATAAAGACGGCCGCAGGCCAGAAAATGGAAAGGCGCCAAGTGATATTCGACGGCAGGACCGTCGCGACGCCGCTTTACGAGCGCGGTACGCTGGCCCCACGCCGGACGTTTCGAGGTCCGGGCATTGTCGTGGAGTACGGGGCCACAACGATTGTGCCGCCGGGATTCCGGTTCCGAGTAGATAGCAGGGCATGTTTAATCATCGAGAAGTTGTGAGGCGGCAGGTATCAGCCGGGCAGAGCCGCCCGAATCACATGTAGCAGTGGCGCGGGGTAAACACCCAGCCAGATCAGCAACAAGGTCAGGACCACCAGGACGGAAGACCCGAATGCCACGCGCGGCGGAACTTCCGCAGGCTCCTGCGTGGTATCGGCATACAGTGCGAAGATCACCCGCAAATAGTAAAAAGCGCCGATCACGCTGCTGACCACCAGAATGATAATGAGCGCCCAGGCGGAAGATGCAGCGCCCGCAGCCACGACATAGAATTTGCCGATGAAGCCGGCGGTCACCGGAATGCCGGTGAGCGAGAGCAGCATGGCGGTCATCACTCCGGCCAGCGCCGGACGCCGCCAGAACAGCCCGCGATAAGCCTCCAGCGATTCAGCGTCTTCTTCGCTGTGGGAAAGCACCGTGACCACGCCAAACGCGCCGATGATGGTCACGAAATAGGCCACCAGGTAAAACGTCACTGCTTCCACGGCCAGCACCCCACTGGCGATGAACGCTACCAGCACGTAGCCCATGTGGGCGATGGAGGAATAAGCCAGGATGCGCTTCACGTTGGACTGCAGCAGAGCCAGCAGGTTGCCGCCCAGCATGGAAGCGATGGCGATGATGGTGAAGATCACAACCACGGGTGCGTAGTTGTGCAGTTCCAAGCGGTAAAAGTAGCGCAACAGCAGGGCGAACATACCGCCTTTAGAGACAGTGGCGATGAACGCGGCCACCGGGGGCGGCGCGCCCTGGTAAACGTCGGGCGTCCACATGTGGAACGGAACCAGCGCCAGCTTGAAAGCCATGCCGGTAATGATCATCGCCAGGCCGGGCAGGAGCAGCGTGCGGTTGGGGCCGGCGGTCTCCATCATCAGACTGGCCATGCGGCTGAATTCCATGGTGCCCACGGCGGCGTAAATCAGCGCCATGCCAAAGAGCAGGAATGCGGCGGACGCGGCCGCCAGCACCAGATACTTGATGCCCGCTTCCAGCGCTGTTTTCCGGGGGTATATGTAGGCGTTCAGCGCGTACAGCGAGATGCTCAGGATCTCCAGGCCCAGAAAGAACGACACAAAATGGCTGCTGGCCGCCAGCACCGCCGCACCCAGGGCCGCGGTCAGCAGCAGGATATAGAACTCCTCCTTTTCCACCGCGTGCTGCTCCAGGTAGCCGTAGGCGAGGCCGGCCACCGCCGCAGTGGCAGCGATTATCATTCCGAAGTAAACCAGCGCGTACTGATCCACTACCAGCAAAGGCGTGACCTGCTGCGGCGCCACCCCCGAAGCGGACCGTAGCGAGGCGAACGATGCCGCCAGGCCGAGCAGGGTCCAAGCCAGGGCCGAGCGGTGGCTGCGGTGGACGGTGATGATAAGCATCAGCGCCACCGGCGTGCCTGCCAGCAGCAGCAGGGGAAGAATCGCGACCAGGCCCGCGCCACTCATTGTTGCCCCCGGTCCACTGCCTGGTACTGCTGGGCGGCTGTCTGCTGCAGCTTATTCATCGTGGGAGCGAAGGTATTCAGCACCGGCTGCGGGAAGAGGCCGAGCCAGAGCAGGATGGCGATCATGGGCGCGATTATGACCACCTCGCGGGCAAACAGGTCGTGCAGCTCCCAGTGATGTACGTTGCTGCCGTGGAAGGCGCGCTGGATGAACTTCAGGCCGTAGAGAGTTGAGGCCAGCACGCCGATGGAGGCGGCCACGGTCAGGCCTACGCTCACCTTGTACGTGCCCAGCAGAATCAGAAATTCGCCGACAAAGTCGCCCAGACCAGGCAAGCCGATGGAGGCCATGGCGAAGAACATGGCTGCGCCGCTGAAGCGCGGGATGGTTTGCCAGAGCCCGCCCATGCGGTCCATTTCGCGGGTGTGAATGCGATCCTGCAAGGCGCCCACCAGAACGAAGAGGGCCCCGGTGCTGATGCCGTGGGCGACGATGGTGATCAGCGCGCCTTCCAGCGCCAGCTTGTTCCACACAAAAATGCCCAGCAGGACAAAGCCGAGATGGCTGACGCTGGTGTAGGCCACCAGGCGCTTCAGGTCGGTCTGGCCGAAAGCCAGCACCGCGCCGTAGATGATGCCGATGGCCGCCAGGATGGTGGCGATGGGAGAAAACCAATGCGCCGCCGCCGGAAACAGCGGCAGCACGAAGCGCAGCAGGCCATAGGCGCCAGTCTTCAGCAGCAGACCGGCCAAGATAACGCTGCCTGCTGTGGGTGCTTCCGTGTGCGCGTCCGGCAGCCAGGTGTGCACCGGCACCATCGGCAGCTTCACCGCGAAGGCGATAAAGAAACCGAGCATCACCCAGATGGCCACATGCAGCGGCATGGAGGTGCCGATCAACTCGGAGTACTCGAAGGTGTAAACGCCGGTGGCACTGTGATGGATGAAGTAGAGCGCAAGGATGGAAACCAGCATCAGCAGTCCGCTGAGCTGGGTGAACAAGAAGAATTTGACGGCCGCGTACACCCGCAGCTCGTGCCCCCAAATGGCGATCAGGAAGTACATGGGAATCAGCATCAGTTCCCATGCGAAATAGAAGAGGAACAGGTCTACTGCCAGGAAAACGCCGGTGATGCCGGCCAGCACCCAGAGCAGGTTGAGGTGGAAGAAGCCGACGCCCACGCGGATTTCGTTCCACGAGGCCAGCACAGAAACGATGCCGAGGAAAAATGTGAGCACCACCAGCAGCAGGCTGAGGCCATCAATGGCGAGATGAAAGTGGATGCCGGCCTCGGGGAACCAGGTCCAGTTCACCTGGCGCAGCCAGTCCCGCTGCTGCAGGAGGTTCACAGGGTAGCAGCGAATCCAGAACACGAGGCTGAGGGCAAAATCGGCGACGGTAGCAGCGAGTGCGATCCAGCGGCAGGCAGCGGCGCTCCAGCGCGCCACCACCCAGCAGAGAATGCCGGCGGCCAGCAGGATCGCAATGAACCAGACCAGAATCATAAGAACAACACAATAAAGACGAAGACCACAGTGCCGCCGACAATGCTGGCCGCATACCAGCGCATGCGGCCGCTTTCGGTGGCACTGAGCGCGTGATAGCAGGCGCGGCTCAGGGCGGCGAGGCCGTCGTAGAATTTGTCAATAAAGTCGCGCTTATCCATCTCTGCGAACCAAACCACCGGGGCCACAAACAGCTTGTCGTAGGCGAAATCAAGACCCCAGTCGGCGGACCAGAATCCGTGGATGGCGCGTCCCAGGGCATTTTCAGTAAGTGGCCGAGTGGCGCCGCGATGCCTCAGGTACAACTCGTAAGCGAGGAGCAGGCCGAGCACGAAGGCGGCGGTGATGATGCCCTCGGACCAGTCTTCCGTGATCCAGCCAACCTGCTTTTCCGCCACCTTGGGGAGCGCCGTATAAAGCAAGTCATTCAGCCAGAGCTTGTTGCCCAGGTATGGCGGCAGGTTCAGCCAGCCGGCGGCGATGGAAAGGACACTGAGCACAATCATGGGCAAATTCTTGGCCAGGCGCGGCGGATGTTCCACGGGGATCTGCGCCTCGCCGAAGAACGCCACGAAAATCACCCGAAAGATGTAAAGGGAGGTGAGCAGCACGCCCACCAGGCCCGCAATCCACAGCGCGGGCGCGCCTTGCGGCGAGGACCACGCGCCCCACAGGATCATGCCCTTGCTGTAGAAGCCAGCCGTGATAATGGGCAGGCCGGCCAGGGCGCACCCGGAAATCAGGAACGCCCAGAAAGTGATGGGTATCATGCGGCGCAGGCCGCCCATCTTGAAAATGTCGTGCTCTTCGTGCTGCGCCTGAATCACGGCGCCGGCAGCCAGGAACAGTAGCGCCTTGAAGAAGGCGTGGGTCATGAAATGAAAAATCGCGGCCGACCAGGCGCCGACCCCCAAGGCGAGAAACATGTATCCGATCTGGCTGATGGTGGAGTAGGCGAGCACGCGCTTGATGTCGCGCTGAGTGAGCGCGCTGCACCCGGCAAGCAGCAGCGTGGCAGCGCCAATCACCGCTACCGCCAGCATCACCGGTGGCGCCAGGCTGAAGAGCACGTGCGTGCGCGCGATCAGGTACACGCCCGCGGTGACCATGGTGGCAGCATGGATAAGTGCGCTCGTAGGCGTGGGGCCGGCCATCGCATCGGGCAGCCAGGTTTGCAGCGGCAGTTGGGCTGACTTGCCCACGGCGCCGCCCAGCAGCAGCGCTGCCGCGGCGATGGCCACCGCCGCCCCAACCGGCCATTGTTGAGCAGCGCGGTGCATCAGGTCCTGAATGTTGAGTGTTCCCAGGCGTTGAAAGATAAGGAACAGCCCGATCACCATGGAGGTATCGCCCACGCGGGTCACGATGAACGCCTTGCGCGCCGCGCGGCCATTCACCGGGTCGGTGTACCAGAACCCAATCAGCAGATAACTGCACAGGCCCACGCCTTCCCATCCCAGGTAAAGCAGCAGCAGGTTATCGGCCAGAACCAGCGTGACCATGGAGGCGACGAACAGGTTCATGTAGGCGAAAAACCGGCTGTAGCCTTCATCGCCTTCCATGTACTCCGTGGAATAGAGATGGATGAGAAAGGCGACGAAGGTGATCACCAGCACCATGACTACGGAGAGCGCGTCCAGGTAGAAGCCGATATCGGCCTGGAAACTAGAAACGCTCATCCATCGCCAGATGACTTGGTGATACGACCAACCGGCCTGCGGAGTCGAGATAAATGCGGCGGTGACAATCCCGGAGATGATCGCGCTGGCAGCAATGGAGCCGACGCCGATAAACGACACCGCCCTGCGTGCCATGCGCGGACCGAACACGGCCAGCAGCAGAAAGCTGAAGAACGGAATCGCCGGGATAAGGCCGGTGAGTTCGAGCACGCTATCCTCTCATCTCGCTGGCGCTGTCGGTGTCGAGCACTCCGTGCTGGTGGTACAGGCGCAGAAGCAGCGCCAGCCCAACGGAAACCTCCGACGCCGCCATTGCCAGAATAAAAAGGAACATGACCTGACCATCGGCCTGCACCCAATGCGCGCCGGCGGCAATAAAGGCCAGGCCGGCGGCATTCAGCATGATCTCAATGGACATCAGCGTGAACACCAAATTACGCCGCACCAGCACGCCGATCGTGCCCAGCGCGAACAAGATCCCCGCCAGCAGCAGCCCGTGTTGCATCGGTATTGTCGGCATCCGCATTCTCCAGAGCTT
>DATJFA010000377.1:0-13344 GCA_035496015.1 Terriglobales bacterium
GCCCGGCCAGCCAGCGGCGCGCGCCTACGCGCTCCAGCAGCAGGTTGCTGGGCAACTGGAACACAAAGTAGCCGGCGAAGAACAGACCCGCGCCAAAACCGTAAACTTCGTCGCTCAAACCCAGCTGGCCCTGCATCTGCAACGCGGCAAAGCCGACATTGATGCGGTCGAGATAAGCGACGATGTAAAGCAGGAAGAGGAAGGGCACCAGGCGCCGGGTAAGCTTGGAGACAAGGGTGGTCTCGAAGTCGGGCTGAAGCGCGGTGGCCATGGAGCGGTCAAGCTTACCGCAATTCCACCCGGCTAAACGCCTCCAGCATGTCTTTCTCCGACGGAGGCTGCAGGACATTGTGTTGGGCGAAATCTTCCGCCTGAGGATAGGCGGTTTGGCGGATGCGCTCCGCAGCCCGAGCCAGGTCATAAAAGGTATGCCGAAACTCCACACTGGGTCCGAGCAGAAGCCAATCCGCGCCCGGCTGGCCAAAGGGCATGCCCACGCTGCCCGCATTCACAATTCGAGTCGCCCCCACCTTCTTGTCGAACTGCATGTGCGTGTGGCCGCAAACCACTACATTCGCCTGCACGCCTGCAAATACTGGCAGGAGGCACTCTTCCGGTGTATTACGGCTGAAGATTTCAGTGTCGTTGCGCGGGGTAGCGTGACAGAACAGGACCGTTCCCAGACCCTTAATGCCGAGTTGGAGAGTGCTAGGCCATGCCCCCAGAAGCTGCTCGTGCTCCGGTTGAAGCTGCTGGGCCGTCCAGTCAATTACGCCGCGAAACTTTTCCGGAACCCCGCCAGTCTCTAGGCCGCGCATTCGCGCCAGCACCTCGCGGTCGCCATTGCCGTGGATGAACTGGACCGGAATGTCCAGATTGATCAGGGATTGGATGGTTTCCCGCGGCATCGGGCCGGGAAGTACATCTCCCCCGACTACGATTCGCTCCGCCTGGGCGCGGCGAATGTCTTCGAGCACAGCCTCAAGCGCTGGAAAGTTAGCGTGAATGTCATAGATGGCGGCGACCGGCATTAGTAGGTCTCTTTATATACTGAGTCAACGCCGGCTTTGAAAGGGACGGCCTTCAGGCCGTCCCAAATACCGCAATTCTTTCGGCTTTAGCCGCTGAGGATTTCACGACCGGCTCAATCAGAATTCCCTAAACTCCTATCCCGTTCTGTGCCCAGAACACGGGACAAAAGTCTCATTGACAAGCTGACGTCGGCTGCTACCCTAGCGCAGGTACCACAATGTCCCGCGCCCGCATTCTGGCCACCCTCCTGCTACTCGCCGTCGCTTCTGCCGGGGCCGATACCATTCATTTTAAAAACGGCACCTTTATCACCGTGGATAAGGTGGTCGAAAATGGCGCCAACGTGGACTACTTCATGGGCGCCACCAAATATACCGTTCCCAAATTTTCAGTGGAGCGAATTGATCGCGAGCAGGGCCCGGGCATCTCCATCGGCTCTACTTCGCAGACCAACCTGGTCACCGTGGGTCCGGGTCCGGCCGCTACGCCTGCTCCCTCTGCTCCCGCAGCCAAGCCGCCTATAGCGCGCACGCGGCTGCCGCTGGTTCGGCCGGTAATCACGCCCGAGGAAGCCACCCAGCGCGCTGCCTTGCTGGACCGCATCCTCGCCAATGGCCGGGTTTATGACGGGGCCTTATGGCAGATCGAGCAGGAGGGTAAGCCGCAGCTTACAAAACTGTCCTACATGGAGGCGGGGCGCTTCGAACTTGACCACGGCCATCCCGCCGAGGCAGTGCAATATTTCGAGCATGCCCTCAACTTCGCTCCGGAAGATCCCATTGCGCTGGAGTGGTACATGGTGGGCCTGGCGGAGATCAACAAAAATGTGGAAGCGGCCGCCGTCGCCGAAAAGCTCACCCGCGTGCTCCCGGATGCCGCCACCTTTGCCCTGCTGGGGCTCGCCTACTACAACACGGACCGCCTGCCCGATGCCGTGGCTGCCTTCAAACAATCAGTTGCGCTGCGCCCCATTGACTGGGTGCAGAAGGTGCTGGCCAGGACGCAGCACGAACTCGAAGTCCAGGGCAATTTCAACCAGAGCGATAGCTGGCACTTTGTCCTGCGCTACGAGGGCTCGCAGACTCCTCTGGCTCTGCAGCGCAACCTGCTCGACGCGCTGGAAGATCAATATCGCGATCTGCGGAGCCAGCTTAATTACACGCCCAGCGAAAACATTTCCGTCATCCTCTACACCAACACTCAATTTTTTGACGTAACCCAGGCTCCCACCTGGGCCGGCGGCGTCAACGATGGCAAGCTGCGCATTCCTATCTCCGGCGTCAGCAGCGTGACTCCCGAGCTGCAGGACGTGCTCAAGCACGAACTGACCCACTCCTTTGTCCATCTGATTACGCGTGGCAATTGTCCGAACTGGCTGAATGAAGGCTTGGCCCAGCTCATGGAGCCCAGGAGCACTGACTATTACGGCCCGCAGCTGGCGCGCATGTTTCAGGCCAGGAAAGAAATCCCGTTCCGTTATCTGGACGGACCATTTGCCCGCTTCAATTCCCGGCAGGCGGTGGTGGCCTATGCCGAGGCCTTGCTCGCCCTCGAGTACCTGCGCCAGAGCTGGGGCATGGATGGAGTGCAGCGCCTCCTGCAGCGCCTGCGGGATGGCAACTCACCCGACGACGCGCTCTACTCCGTCACCCAGATGCACTACGCCGATCTGGAAGAGAATCTAACTTCGTATCTGCAGAAGAAGTACGCGCCCGTGGCGCCTGCTACCGAGTAGCCTACTTCCCGCTCTCCGCCCGTCCTTTCTCCAGTTCCTGCACCACGCGGCTTGCGCCATAAATGTCGCGCAGCGCCTCCATGATGCCGCGCGAGTCCACGCTGATGGAGCGGCCCACCTTGTCGCTGTACTCAAAATTCCACGGCAGCGACTCGATGTTGCCGTCGAAAAGAATGCCCACCACCTCGCCTTTGCTGTCCACCATGGGGCTGCCGGAGTTGCCCCCAATACTGTCCGCTGTATTAACAAAGTTCAGCGGCGTCGCCAGCTTCACCTGCGGCTTCTTCGTCATCCAGCTTTCCGGCAGCTGATAAGGCGGTTTATCGCCATGCGCCGCCGCATGCTGGTAGGCTCCGCCCATGGTGGTGTAGTAGGGATACTGCTTGCCGCCCGTGGTGTAGCCTTCTACTTCTCCATAACTGAGGCGCAGGGTGAAAGTGGCGTCGGGTGGCTCGCTGAGCCCGCCCATGGCAAAACGCGCCTTGGCCAGCAGCGCGCCGTCGCGCCGGGCCACCGATTCGACCTGATCCTCATATTGCTTGCGCACCGCCAGCGCCTCTGGCTCGATCTGGCGCATCAGCACGATCAGCGGATCGGTGCTGGCCTGGATAGCGGCTTCGCCCCCGTTCCATAGTTCCTTGCGCACCGCGACATCCTGCAGCTTCGTGTTCTCGATTAGATAATGAGCAGCCGCCTCGGCGGTCTTCCCGTTCAGCGTAGCCCTTACCACTGGGTTGTCGCGGCCCAGCTTCTGCTCCATCAGGCCAATGGAATCCGCCAACTCTGCCGCTTGCAGGTTCTTGTACACCGGCGCGGTGGAGAACAGGCGTGCTTCCAGCGAGGGCAGCGCGGACTCGCGGAATTCCCGCAGGCGGTCCGGGCTGGGTTTCATCCGCTGTTGCGCTCCCCGTACCAGGTCGCGGGCGTACATGGCCAGGTCGCCGGAGAAGCCGCGCATCCGCTCCACGTAGGTAAGCGGCAGATAAATCTGTTTCTGTACTTGCATGGACTGGGCCAGCGCCGCCCAGGGATCGCCAAGCTCTGCCTTGAGTTTGGCATCGGAGCTAACGAAGTCCTTCAATTTTTGTTCGTCCGCAGTCTTCTGTGCCAGCAGCTGCTTGTCCTCAAGGCCGGAGAGATAGCCGGTTATGGCTTTGAGGGAATTCTGATAGCTGAACAGATCCTCTTGCGCGATACGCGCGTTGTCCGCCGATTCCGCGCTGAACTTCTCCAGCATGCTGATGCGCCGGCGGTACAACTCCAGCCGCGAGGGATAATCCACATCGCGCAGGAACTGCAGTTGCGCCATGGTCAGCAGGCGCCCGGTGGCGCCGGGATTGCCGGAAACGAAGATGAGCTCGTGGTCCTGCACCCCGCCAGCCGACCAGCGGAAGTAGTTGTCCAGGTGTACCGGCTTTCCGTTTTCGTACACGCGGAAAAAAGAGATGTCCAGGTCGTAGCGCGGATACTCAAAATTATCCGGATCGCCGCCGAAAAACGCGATATCGAATTCCGGCGCAAATACCAGGCGCACATCGGTGTACTTCTTGTAACGATAGAGGTGGTAGACCTCGCCTGAGTACAAAGTCATGACGTCGCAGCGCAGGCCGGTTTTCTTTGTGCACTGCTCTTCAATTCTCGACATCTCGGCCCGTTGTGCCTGTCCTGCTTCTGCCGCCGCCATGCCGGCTTTGGCCGCACCCTTCACCTGCGCGGTTACGTCTTCAATCCCCACCAACTGGTTGAGTTCATAGGCCGGGCACTTCAGTTCTTCCGCCTGGCTGCGCGCGTAGAAGCCGGTCTTCATGTAATCCTTGCCCGCGGTGGAGAGCTGCTGAATGCACTCCGAAGCAATGTGGTGGTTTGTGAACGTGAGCCCATCAGCGGAGACAAACGAACCCGAACCGCCGTTGTTAAAGCGCACGGAGGAGAGCCGCACATTATTAAGAAACTGTGGGGTGGGATCGAATCCGTACTTGGCCTTCACTTTGGCCGCAGGAAAAGCTTCGAACAGCCACATGCCGGGATCGGCAGCGGCGAAACCACCAAGGAAAAACATTAGTAAGCAACTGAGGAAGAGAGCGCATCTCATCATAGGAAGTACTCCTTAGAAATATGGCTCACGGGCGAGCAGGAGAATCCCGCCCGCGGGTCGGAGAAAACTCTTAACTATACGATTTGGGCACACGCCAGGACAAACCGGCGGCACATTGGAAAACTTGCGCAAAGTGAGGTATAACAAGGAGTTGCGTGACGTCCGTCACAGCGGTCTGTGCGCAACCGCCGTCCCCCGGCGCTTCTGGTGCGAAAGGACCCTATGTCCGGTTTGACGGCTACTCATCCTCCCAAAGGATTGGAAGGCATTGTCGCCACCACCTCCAGCATTTGTTACATAGACGGCGAGCGCGGCATCCTGGCCTACCGTGGCCTTGATATCCACGAACTGGCCGACCACTCCAACTTTGAGGAAGTCTGCTACCTGCTGTGGTTCGGCAAGCTGCCCACACGCAACGAGTTGCAGGACCTGCGCTCCCGCCTTGCGGCCGAGCGTCAGCTGCACCCCGCCATCATCAACTTTCTGCGCCAGGCGCCGAAAGACGCCCTGCCCATGGACTTGCTGCGCACCGCCGTTTCCGCCCTCTGCTTCTACGACGCGGACGAAAAAGCCAACGACCATGACGCCAATGTGCGCAAAGCCATCCGCTTGACCTCGCAAATCGCCATGATTGTGGCTGCCTACGACCGCATCCGCAAAGGCCAACCGGTGGTTGAGCCCGACCGCTCGCTTTCTCATGCCGCCAATTTTCTGCTCATGCTCACGGGGGCGAGGCCCTCGGAAACGGAGGAGCGCGCCTTTGACATCGCCCTCATCCTGCACGCCGACCACGAATTGAACGCTTCCACCTTCGCTGCGCGCGTGACTGCGGCCACGCTTTCCGACATGCACTCGGCCATTACTTCCGCCATCGGCGCTCTCAAAGGCCCGCTGCATGGGGGAGCCAACGAGGCTGCTTTCCGCATGCTGGACGCCATTGCCCGCTCCGGCGCTGACCCCATCGAGCATGTGCGGGGCATGCTGGCGCAGAAGAAGAGGATTCCCGCCTTCGGCCATCGGGTTTACCGCACCGAAGATCCGCGCGCCACGCACCTGCGGCAGATGTCGCGTGAACTGGGCGCTTCCCGCGGTCAAAGCCAATGGTACGAAATGTCGCGCCGCATCGAGGACTTTGTTAAGGCGGAAAAGAAGCTTAACGCCAACGTGGACTTCTACTCTGCTTCCACGTACCACGTGCTGGGCATCGACGTGGACCTGTTTACGCCCATTTTTGCGGTCTCCCGCATCAGCGGCTGGGCTGCGCACGTCATCGAGCAACTGGATGACAACCGCCTCATCCGTCCGCGCGCCGACTATATCGGCCCGGCGCACCCGCAGAAGTATGTGGGGATCGACCGCAGATAAGGCTGATTTGTGGCGCGGCGCCCTCGCCCGCGAGCGGAGTTCCGGCGAACTGCCCGGCTCCCAACCTTTGCGCCCAGGCTCTGCCTTTTCCCTCCGGGAATAGTTGCGACTATAATTGCCTTCCGTTCATCTAGGAATTAACAGCCCAGGAGTGCCGCAGAGCAACGTCTGCAGACTTTCATTCTTCAGGAGGAGCAAACATGAGTACCGCAATTGCTGAAATGCCGAGCGTGCTGCGCATCAACGACACAGCTCCCGATTTCACCGCCGATACCACGCAGGGCCCGATCCGCTTTCATGAATGGATCGGCAATGGATGGGCCATCCTGTTCTCCCATCCCAAGGATTTCACCCCGGTGTGCACCACCGAGCTCGGCTACATGGCCGGGCTGCAGCCCGAGTTTGCCAAGCGCAATTGCAAGATTATCGGGCTGAGCGTTGACCCCGTCGAGGACCACAAGAAATGGGCGGGCGACATCGAGGAAACCCAGGGACACAAGGTGAACTACCCCATGATCGGCGATCCCGAGCTCAAGATCGCCAAAATCTATAACATGCTGCCCGCCTCGAGCGGCGCCACTTCCCAGGGGCGCACACCCGCCGATAACGCCACCGTGCGCACCGTGTTCGTCATCGGCCCGGACAAGAAGATCAAGCTGCAGCTTATCTATCCCATGAGCACCGGCCGCAACTTCGATGAAGTGCTGCGCGTGCTCGATTCCCTGCAGCTGACGGCCAAGCACCAGGTCTCCACTCCCGTGAACTGGAAGCCGGGTGACGACGTCATCATCAGCGGCAGCGTCTCCAACGACGAAGCCAAGAAGAAGTATCCCGGTGGCTGGAAGTCGCCCAAGCCCTACCTCCGCATCGTTCCCCAACCCAAGTAGACTGTCCGGTTTCAGTGCCCACCCTTTGCGCTTTTGCAAAGGGTGGGACACCCTTCTGTTTCATTTTCTGGGAGACACCGCAGGGTCGAGTGGCCCACTCAAGCCCGGTTTTGGCTTGAGTGGGGACATTACGGATTGCTTGCGTCAACGTCCGAGCAGCGCAGCGAAAACCATTTCCACTTACCCACACAACGAACATCAAGTTGCGGGGCTACCTTCTACTCGCGCCGCGAAATTAAAACTGAGTGCGGCGAAGGCGGCATGGGATGAAACTCGTGTCCGCTGAAGCCGGCATTGCTCATCATACCTTCGAGTTCGGCGCGGGTATACGCGTCTCCTGCGGGAGTTTCCGCCAGCATGATCAACGCGAAGGTTGCCGGCATGGGTGGGCTGACTCGGTCTTCGTTGGGCACAAATTCTAAAATGGCAACGCGGCCTCCGGGCTGCAGGGCGCCATGTAGTTTCCGCAGCAGCTTCTCGTTCGTGGCCACGTCAAAGTGGTGGAGAAAGTTTGGAATCAGCACCAGGTCGTATCCTGAACCGATCTCTACGTCGAAGATGCTGCCCGGCAGCGTTACATAGCGGTCGGTCACCCCGAACTTCTCCGCATTTTCCCGCGCCACTTCCAGCACGTTCTTCCAGTCCACCGCGTTGACCTCGGCATTGGGGTTGGCTCGCAACACGGCAATCCCGAACAAGCCGTGTCCGGCCGCAATGTCCAGCACCTTCAACCGGCGCCTCTCCCCGCCGATGACTAATTTCGCCAATTCCTGCGATGCCATCATCATCATGGGAGCCATGGAGCGCGCGAAATCAACCCAGACCGGGGACTCTGCCTCCACCGCCATGCGATCAGTTGCGCCGCCGTACCGTACTGCGTCCGATAGCGCAAGAAAATGCTTACGCAACGATTCATTGAGCACAAAACGTGTGCACGTCCCCATGTAGGCGGGTGACTTGCGGTCCAGAAACATCGCGCTGTCCTCGCTCAGCGCGTATTCCTGGCCAGACTTGGTGAGGAATCCCTGGACCACAAGGAAATCGCAAAGAATGCGGGCGCCACGTTCTGCAACCCCGCACTCCCTTGCCATCGCGGACGGTGTATTGTGACCGGCGCCAATCACCGTAAAGATGTCTAGTTCTATGGCGCTCCGAATCGCGTCAGTAAGCTGATAACCGTTAAGTGCTTGAAAAAGGCGGAATGGTGAGGCTTGCGAACGCTGCTCTGCTGCGGAAGATACTGTAGAAATGGCCGACATGATTCACCTCGGGCGAAAATTCTAGCACGCGGCCGCGGGTTGGCCGGGTGCCCTACCCCTTGAGCAAAGGGTGAGCGATGACAACGCGCGGGTGCCCCACCCTTTGCGGTTTATGCAAAGGGCGGGCAAGACAAACTTTCGCGCGGAGCCAATAGGATAGCGTGCCAAGATACACTACCAGCCGCTCATGCGCCGCTGTTCCTTGCAGCGTGCGCCAACTGTGCTCGATTCTTTAGCCCTAACGCCAGGCTCAGTCCCGCGCCTAGCAGCGCCACTGCCCAGAACATTGCGCTGAAGCGCTGGTAGCGGAACCACAACAAGAAATAAATCGGGCTGAAAAACAGAATGCCGATTCCCGCCACCGCCAGCCAGCGCGCCATTCCCAACGGACGCTCGCGCAGCAGCCATTCGGCCGCCAGCAGCAGCGGCAGCAGCAGCACGCTCAAATCGTGTGCCATCAGGTGGTAGCTCACTATCACCGCCACCACCAGGGTCAGGCCAAATGCCAAGTCGAACTCCGGCCCGCACGCCTTCCATTTCCAGGCGGCCCACGCCACCAGGGCCAGCGACACCATCGCAATCAGCACGTGGGCCGAATTGCTGTCGCCCGCCAGGCCGGCAACCACTCCCCGCAGGTTGGGCATAACCCTCGGATTCATCGCCCCCCCAGCTTGCACGTGGCTGAACTGCAGCAGCTGGCGCGGATAATTCATCAGCGCTCCCCATCCCACCACCGCCGCGGAAACTCCCACCAGGGCGAGGGCCGTCACCGCGAAGCCAGCCACTGTCTTCCAGCCGCGCCGCAACAGCACCACCGCCATGACCGGCAGTACCAACTGAAAGCGGAACAAAGCCAGTCCCAGACAGATTCCGGCGACAAAACCACGCCCGCCTTTCATGGCCACAAACCCCAACCCAAACAGCAGGAGCAGCAATAGCGAGTCCTGACCCTGCAGCAGGCAAACAAATACTGGAAAGAAGGCCAGCCCGCACAAAAACGGCAGAGCTTCTGACCAGCCCCGCAAGTTCGGAATGTGTGGGCGCATCAGAAGCAGGAATGCCACCAGCGCCAGGAGGCTGACCCCATTCCATACCCAATAAGCGGCGGAATAGGAAAGAGAAGCGAAAGGGGTAAACAGCGGGGCTTCAAACGGCGGGTGAGTAAACGGCAGCGGACCGTTGCGAATTTTTACACCGGACGCGAACTCCCGCTGAATCCGCGCCTGCGTCTCCACGCTGTAAAGCTGCGAGCCCAAGCCGCGCCGCACGCACTTCCCGGCAGCATAGAATGCGGTGAAGTCCGGGTATCCCTGCCGCACCTCCTGCCGCAAGCTGAAAAACACCCAGGCATGCATGCCCGCCATGGCCTCGAGCGCCTGGACGAGCGCCGAGCGCAGCCTGGGCTTGTGGGTTGGAGAGCCCGCAGGGGAGGAAGGCATGCGCGGAGTATAGCTTAGGAGCTAGCTCGGCTTGCGGGCCAGCAACATGTACTGCGCTCCCAGGGGCAAGCGGGCCAGAGCCGGTTCCAAGCCCCGCAACCACTTAAACCAGCGCGGAAAATAGAAGTGGCTGCTCGCATCCAATACCTGAAATCCATTCCTAGACAATGACTTCCGAGCCTCTGCGGAACTGATAGGCATGGCATCCTGGTCAAACTCGCAGCGACCCGTTATGTAGCAGGTGGCGGGGTTCCAGGGATTGTTCTCCCAGAAAGCAAAAATGCCACCAGGTATAAGCGAATCATAGATATAGCGGAGGGCGGAGGGGCGCTGCTGCGGCGCAATATGGTGAAAAACTCCATTGCAGAACGCCAATTGAAACTCACAGTGCGGACTGCAATCCTGTAAGTTCCTGAAATCTATGCCCTCACCACCGTGTTCCTGGCTGGCCCTGAGAAGCGATTCGGGCGATGTGTCTACCCCTAAAATACGGCTGGGATGAAGGATTTCCCTCAAAAAAGGTACGGAGCCGCCCGTACCACAGCCGAAATCCAGCACTGCCTTGGGCACCAGACCGAGGCCTTGCAAGCGCTGCTGCAGGTACTGGACGCGGGCCCGGGCGAAGTAGTGAGGGGTCTCCCCGGACGGTGCCAGGGCCCGGCTGAGCACTCTATGATAGCGGCCGGCATAGTTATCAAATAGATTCGGGCTGTGATGGCGACGCGTGTTCTCCAGATCGATTCTCCTGTGGACCTTGTGCAAAAGTATACGTTGCGCGAGCGCGAGCTAATCTCCGCAAAAGCTTGCAAACAAGGTACTCACCTTAGATCCACCCTCGCCTGCCATTGTAACCGTCGTCTCAGCATGAGACCCGATGCCGGAATGGCACCATCGTGCTAGGGTATTTCTTCCTGTTGCCTTGCTGGTCAGCAATGTGGGCATAATAGGTTGCAATTCTTCCGAGCACACAGACAAACCAGGGCTATAAGTTACGCTGGGCCATACTATCGTTCCAGGGCACACATTCGTAAGCTCTTGAGCGGAGAGATTTGAACAGATGAAGTGTCACTTTGTGGACGAGCGGCTGGAATTCTTCGCCATTCTCGGCGAAAAGCTCGGCGAAGACTTCACCCTGGAGCCCGCCGACCTGGAAGAACGGGAAAAGCTGCTGGCCTGCGACGTCCTGATTACCACCCTGCCCAGCCGCGAAGATCAGGAATTCAGCGCCCGCTTCGAACGCCTGCAAAAGCTGGTGCGCAATCCCGCCGGCCTGCCGGTTGTCGCATTTCTTTCCACCACCGACCGGCAAGTGGTGCGCATGGCCTGGAGCGCGGGGGCATACGACTATTTTGTGGAAAGTGGTTCGCTGGAGGAATTGCGCCTGGTGCTCCGCCGCGCCAGCCAGTTCAACGAATTGCACCGTGAAGTGGAGCAGTTGCGCGTATCGGCCGCGCGCCTGAGCGATTTTGTCGCCGTGGTTGGCACCGACGAGAAAATGCGCGCCATCTACAGCTTCGCTTCCAAGGTGGCGGCCAGCGATGCCACCGTGCTCATCAGCGGCGAGACTGGCACCGGCAAAGAATTGCTGGCTCGCGCTATCCACCGCACCAGCCCGCGCGGACGCGAACCCTTTGTGGCCGTAGCCTGCTCGTCGCTGCCCGAAACACTGATCGAAGCCGAGCTTTTCGGCCACGAACGCGGCGCATTTACCGGCGCCAGCGCAGCCCGCCGCGGACGCTTTGAAGCAGCCGAACGGGGCACGATTTTTCTGGACGAAATTGGCGAGCTCTCGCCCAACATGCAGGTGAAGCTGTTGCGCGTGCTGCAGGAGCGCACCTTCGAACGCCTGGGCAGCAATCAATTGCGCAGCATGGAAGCGCGCATTATTTGCGCCACCAACCGCGACTTGATGGAGCAGGTGAAAACCGGGGCCTTCCGTGCCGACCTTTATTATCGGCTGAACACAATTGAAATCAAGCTGCCGGCCCTGCGTGAGCGCCGCGACGACGTCGTGATACTGGCCTACTCCTTCCTGCACACCCACGCGGAGCGCCATCGCCGGCCGGCACGGCGGATTTCAGCCGCGGCCATGGCCGCGCTGCAGGAATACGAGTGGCCGGGCAACATCCGCGAACTGCAGAACGCCATTGAGCGCGCGGTGGTGGTATGCGACGGGCCAGAAGTGCGCATTGAGCACCTGCCTTCACAGTTTGCCGCCTGGGACACGGAGCTGGAAGACAACTCCTTCGACGAGGAAGTGCGCGCCTTCAAGCGCCGCCTGATTCGGCGCGTGCTGCTGGCCTTCGATAACAACAAGCTGCAGGCGGCGCGCTCCCTCAAGATTGCCCGCTCTTCCCTGCACCGGCTGATTGATGAGCTGGAAGTGCCCGAGCCCGCCCCGCGCGACCGTAACATCCCCAACTGAGCCGCAATGGGTCTGCTCTCCACGCGGCGTGTTTTCGTCGTCATCCTGGGAATGGGACTGCTGGTGATGGCGGCACGCGGCGTCCACGATCCCGATATCTGGTGGCACCTGCGCGCCGGCCAGGAGATTGTCGCCACTCACCACGTCCCGCGCCGCGACATCTTTTCCTATACCCGCTACGGCCAGCCCTGGATTGCCCATGAATGGCTCTCCGAAGTCATCTTTTATTTAATCTTCCGCGCCGCCAGTTGGGCCGGGCTGATGGTGGCGTTCGCGGGCGTGATTGCTGGCACTTTCCTCGTGCTCTACAGGCAGTGTGCCGGACGGCCTTATATTGCAGGGCTGATGGTCGCGCTGGGCGCGATGGCCACTGTCCCTTCCTGGGGAGTGCGCCCGCAGATGTTTTCCATGCTGCTGGCGGCCGTGTTCCTATGGCTGCTGGATAAGGCCAGGCGAAGCGAACCCCTTCAACTGCGCTTCCTGTGGTGGACCCCGTTGCTGATGCTGCTGTGGGTAAACCTGCACGGCGGCTTTCTGCTGGGCCCGGCGTTGATGGCCATCACGCTGGCGGGGTGGCTGCTGGAAGCGTGGCTGGGACTGGCAAAATGGCCGGAGGCGCGCGCCCGCAGCGCGCACGTGGGAACGGCGCTGGCCGCCTGCCTGGCCGCAATTCCGCTCAATCCCAATGGCCTGGAACTCTACCGTTATCCCTTCCAAACCCTGCAAGCGCGCACCATCGTGAACTACATCGTCGAGTGGGCCTCGCCGAACTTCCATTCCACCGACTTCAAACCGTTTCTTGGCCTGTTGCTGCTGACCTGGCTGGTGGTAGCGGTCTCACGCAAGCGCCTGTCGCCCACGCAGATTCTGCTGCTCCTGGCCACGGCTTATGGGGGCCTGAGCGCCGCGCGCCACATTCCGATCTTTGTGCTGGTGGCGGTGCCCATCCTGGCCGAGCGACTGCAGGAACTGGCCGCGCGCCGGCACTGGTTCAGTCCCGCCGAGGAGATCTCGCTGCCGCCGGCCAAGATAGCCATCAATCTGGTGCTGGTGCTGGCCGTATGCGTGTTGACCGTATTGCGTTACCGAGAGGTGATCCACAGCCAG
>DATJFA010000378.1:0-2463 GCA_035496015.1 Terriglobales bacterium
AGGCGCGGTGATTGTGGACGTGGCCATTGACCAGGGGGGCTGCATCGAGACCGCGCATCCCACCACGCACAGCGATCCTTCCTACCTGGTGGATGGGGTGGTGCATTACTGCGTGACCAACATGCCCGCGGCCGTGCCTCACACCTCCACGCTGGCGCTCACCAACGCCACCTTCCCGTATGTGATGAAGCTGGCGCAGATGGGCGTGACCAAGGCCATCAAGGCGGAAAACGCCATCCGCGAAGGGGTGAACACTTTCCAGGGGCATGTGACGTATCCCGCCGTGGCGCAATCGCAGGGACGACAGGCGAAGAGCGTTGCGGAGTTGCTGTAGGAGTTCCGAGTACCTGGTACCCAGTACCCAGTCAAAATCAACCTTTGTGAGCGCGGGGCTTCGCCCCGCGCATGGACGGGGCAAAGCCCCGTCCCCACACAACCAACGTTCCCCACACTTCAGAAGCCCGGACTAGAATGTCGGGTACGCTGGAGGTGTTTGATGTCTCCTGATCCCACTATTCAGCTTCTGCGTCATACCGTGGCCACGCTCGCCTACCGTGGCGGGAAAGCGGTCCGGGGCGCGCCGGAACAGTTCCAGCGCTTCCAGGCAGTGCCGGGCACGCGCACGCCGGGTGAAATTCTGGCTCACATCGGCGACCTGCTGGACTGGGCCGTGGCTCTGGCCGACGGCAAGCAGGTGTGGCACGACTCCAAGCCGCTGCTCTGGGAGCAGGAAGTCGCCCGTTTCCACCGTGCTCTTGAAGCCTTTGACACGCGATTGGCAGCTGGCAAAGCTTTAGGATTTTCGGCCGAGAAACTGTTCCAGGGCCCGATCGCTGACGCGCTCACGCACGTGGGGCAGATCGCCATGCTGCGGCGCATGGCCGGCGCTCCGATTCGCGGCGAAAACTATTTCCGGGCTGGAATCGAAGCCGGCCGCGTCGGCCAGGCCCAGGCCACCGCAGTGCAGGAATTCTAGTAAGCCCGGCGGTCAGGAGTCGGCAGTCAGGAGTCAGGGCGCCGTTTTCGCGCGGGGGCCCTCCGCGCCATACGCCCCGCCGTTGTAATATGGCTGCTTCGCGCGCATGGCACCCGGTTCACGCCCCGAAACGGTAGAGGTCGCGCCCTCCATCCAGGAGGTCGCGCGCCTGGCCGCGTTGCCGCAGGTGCAATTGGCCTTCCGCTGGTTTCTTGCCCAGGAGCCACAAATTGCGGAGTGGCAAATGCAGCTCGCCGCCATTGCCGCACCGCCCTTCGGCGAAGGCGAGCGCGCCGCCTGGCTGGCGGAACGCTTTCGCGAACTGCAACTCGATGACGTTCACCTCGACGAAGTGGGCAACGTCTTTGGCATCCGGCGCGGCCTGGAGCCCAGCAACCGGTTTCTCGCCATCACCGCCCACATTGACACGGTTTTTCCCGCGGGCACGGCGCTGCGCCCCCGCCGCGAAGGCAGCCGCCTGTACGGTCCCGGCATTTCCGACAACGGCGCTGGAGTCGCGGCGCTGCTGGCCACCGCGGCTGCGCTGCACGCCTCCGGCATCCGCCACCTGGGCCCGCTGGTCTTCATCGGCAACGTGGGGGAAGAGGGGGAAGGCGACCTGCGGGGCATGCGGCACATTTTTTCCGACCCGCACTGGTCGGAAGCAATCGCCGCCACGCTGGTGCTGGACGGCGCGGGAGCGGATTCTATTGTGGCCGAGGCGCTGGGCAGCCGCCGCTTCGAAGTGGTGGTGCGCGGGCCCGGCGGCCACTCCTGGAGCGATTTCGGGGCGCCCAATCCCATCATCGTGCTGGCACGGGCCATCGAGCGCTTCACGCAGGTGCGGGTGGCGGCCGTGCCCAAAACTACTTTCAATATCGGCGTGATCCGGGGCGGAACCTCAGTGAACTCCATTCCGGAATTGGCCAGCATGCGGGTGGACCTGCGTTCCACTTCATCGGCAGAGATTGACCGCCTGGAGTTGGCGCTGCGAGCGGCACTGGACCAGGCGCTGATGGCGGATGCAGGCAAGGCGCGCAGCGGCGCTCTGACTTATGAGGCCACCATGATTGGCAGCCGGCCGGCGGGCGAACTGGATTCCAACGCCCGCCTGCTGCGCGTAATTCGCGCCGTGGATTCGCACCTGGGCAACCCTTCGCAGGTGCAACGCGCCTCCACTGACGCTAACATTCCGCTCTCGCTGGGCCGCGAAGCGGTTGCCATCGGCGGTGGTGGCGCAGGCGGCGGCGCACACACGGTGCAGGAGTGGTTCGATTGCGCCGGCCGCGAGGTAGCGCTCAAGCGAATTCTGCTGGCGTCGCTGGCACTGACCGGAGTGCTGTCATGAAACTGCTTTTTATTGTGTTGTTGCTGACCACCGGCATGGTTACCGCGCAGGCTCAATCCACGCCGGATACCATCTACCTTCACGGCAACATCTACACCGGCGCGGTCCAGACGTTTTCGCCGCCCTACGTGGAAGTGAA
>DATJFA010000379.1:0-3221 GCA_035496015.1 Terriglobales bacterium
TTATGAGTAAGTCGCTGATGCAACGGCTTCGGCCCTTAGGGGCCAGAGATTGGCTGGACGTGCAGTCATTCATCTGGGTCGTGAGCGAGTACTAATACCAGTTGCTGGGTTGCTGGCAGTGGCATTACGACGTCCCCAAAATAGTAATGCATTTCCCGTATAACACCTGTTGAAGGGTATGCCTACGGAGCAGCGGGGGGGAATCGGAAACAAAAACTGGGTATCGTGCTATTCGGGGATGGCTTGCTGGTTCTGGGCGCGCAAAACGCGGTCAACGGAATAGGGGCCTTGCGAGGATTGCTCGTGGTAGTGGCGCACCTGCATCTCTCCCAGCAGGCCAAGCCCCAGGAGTTGGATCCCGCAGAGGATCAGCACGGCGGCAAAAATCATCAGTGGGCCGTGGCTCTGCATCATCGACGTTCCGTACAGCAGTTTCTTAATCAGCAGAAATCCGCCGATTAATCCCCCGCCAAGAATTCCGCCCAATCCCAGCGTCCCGAAGAAGTGCAGGGGGCGCGACAAATAACGCAAAAGAAAGCGAATGGTGATCAGGTCAAAAAACACGCGGAGGGTGCGGCCCAGGCCGTAATGCGACTCTCCACGCTGGCGGTTGACGTTGCGAATGGGAATTTCGCAAATGGAAGCGCCATACCAGGAGGCCAGCGCGGGGATGAAACGATGCAACTCCCCATACAGTGGCACGCGCGTGAGGAGATCGCGACGATAGGCCTTGAATGTGGTACCGAAATCGTGGATGGGAACGCCGCTCAGGCGCGCCATCAGCCAATTGGCGCAGCGCGATGGAAAGCGCCGCAGCCAGAAGTTGTCGATGCGCTGCTTGCGCCATCCACTGACGATGTCATACCCGGCTGCGAGCTGTTCCAGAAAACGCGGGATCTCTTCCGGGTCGTGCTGCAGATCGCCATCCATGGCAATCACGTACTCGCCCTCGGCGTTATCGAAACCGGCAGCCAGCGCGGCAGTTTGGCCGAAGTTACGGCGCAGCTTGACCACAATCACGCGGCTATCGACAGCAGCGATTTCGCGCAGCAGAAGGAAAGTGCGGTCGGTGGAACCATCGTCGACCAGGATCAGCTCAAAAGGCTCATTCTGAGCTTCCAGGACCGCCTTGACGCGGTCATAAAGCTCAGTGACATTCTCCTCTTCGTTATGAAGAGGGACGACGATGGAGTACTTGATCACGCTCAACTTACATTATAGAGCAGTTAACCGGGGTCTCAGGCAGCAGTTTTTCACGTCAAATTGCATGCCGCCTGTTGAAAACCGCAATTTTCGCCTGTCACCCGGCCAGCCGCAGGGTTTGGAGCATATGCTCATAGACCGGTTGCAGCGCCTGGAAGTCCCGTTCGGGAGCGATGAACAGCAGGAACAGCACGCTGCCATCCCCGCGCGGCAGGGTCACCAACTGGTTATGCTCGGCAAGCCGCTGCTGGCCGCTGACCAGCGGAGATGGCCCCTGCAATGCCACCGTGAGTCCCCGTACGCCATTGACCGAGATCGCGTTCCCATTGCCCGCCACCCGGATCTGAGGGTTGCCCTGCTGTAGGGTCTGAATGAGTTGCTGTGTGGCATCTTCCAGGGATTGCGCATTCTGCGGCCGGAATCCGCTCACCACTACACCGTAGGCGATTGCGGTGTCACTGACCGCTGCGCGGGGGGCGATAGTCACGGTAGAGGACTGGTTGCCGAAGACATCCCAGTTGGAAGGATAGGCTATCTGGAAGGCGCTGTGGTTAAACGCCTGGAATTGGCCACTGGGCCGGATTTGACTTGGGTCCGGCGCCTGCATCTGGCCTTCCGAGCCCTGCTGTTGCTTCTGTGCTACCTCCTGCATGCTGGGGACGTCCAGCTTCTCCGCCCGGCTGCGTATCTGTGCGTACTCGCGGTCATCACCCTTGTATTGCTTTTTAGGAAATTTGGAAACCACCTCGGAGACATTTTGGGCGCGATTGCCGGGATTAGGGTGATCACTGAGAAACTGCGGCGCACCGGAACCGCCTTCTTTTTCCAACTGGGAAAAGAACTCGACCATATCGTAGGGGTTGTAGCCGGCGTCATACATGATCTGGGCGCCCAGCTTGTCGGCTTCGCTCTCGGCATCGCGTGAGTACTTAAGAAATACGGACTGCGCGCCAAACGAAATGCCCAGCCGCGCCAGTTGCCCGATGGTGCCCTGTGGCAGCGCCACTCCCGCGACCGCCAGCGGAATCTGCGCCAGCACCTGACGGCTGGCCTGGCTGGTACCGTGCCGCAGCACGATGTGCGAGATCTCATGAGCCAACACTCCGGCTAGCTCGCCGCGATTCCCGGCAGCGCGAATGGTGCCGATGTTCACGAATACGGGTCCACCGGGAAGAGCGAAGGCATTGAGTTCCTTCACCTCGACGACGTTAAAGGTGTAAGGCCATTTCTGACCGGGGGCCTTTGCAGCAAGCTCCTCTCCGAGCTGGCGGACGTACTGCGAAATGGGATTGCTGTTGGGCAGGATCGGCATCTCCTGCTTCACCTGTTGGGCGTTCTCCTTACCAAGCTCCACTTCCTGCTCGGGAGAAAACTGATTGAAGCCGCCGGGCTGAACTTCAATACGCCCCGTGGGCGCCTGCTGAAGCCGGGAACCAGCACAGCTTGCCATGATCAACCCCGCCAGCAGCAACGTGGTTACGCGGACTTGCATTCTTTGCACGGACATTCTTTCCTCCACCCTGCTGCCGGTTTGCGTGAATATTCGCCAACCTGACTTGGCAGCAGGCCCCACCTGTGGACGCGCAGCACCGGTTTCGTTGTTGGTTCGATGCTTCCAGGCTGCCGGAATGTTGGCAGTCATCCCCGCTATGATTAGCTGTTCAACAGACGGGCCGCAACTTGGGACCTGTCGACCACCATCCTGCCGCGGCATCAAGAATCACCGCGGAGCGGATTGCAGACTGCAATAGGAGGACTCGATAATGCGACGGACGCATCGCAGAAGAAGTGTCTTTCGGGAACATTCGCTTAGCATTATTTCCGGCTCCGTGCTCGTACTGTGGATCGTTTTGTATAGCCGATCGAGTCCGGAGACTCACATCGGTTCATTTTTCGGAAATGCCATTGCAGATTGGTCTGGCGTGGTCGTAATGGTGCTTGCGACCAAGTATATGTACGAAAAGGGATCAGCCGAGAGCCGCCGCCCTCCCAAGAGCGCATCGGGACCGATTGTTGAG
>DATJFA010000380.1:0-5043 GCA_035496015.1 Terriglobales bacterium
CAGGCCTTGACCAGCTGACCAGAAGCCCCCGCTGTCGCCGTTGGGCGTG
The DNA here is from genome assembly GCA_035496015.1 of Terriglobales bacterium. Classification (GTDB taxonomy): domain Bacteria; phylum Acidobacteriota; class Terriglobia; order Terriglobales; family Acidobacteriaceae; genus JAICWP01. The sequence continues at coordinate 50 of DATJFA010000380.1, forward strand.
GCGATGAACACGGTTGGCGTGGTCAGCAGATTGGCAGCGCTGTAGCCGAAAATCCAGCCGTGCCACGGAGGCACGTCGCCAACGGAGCCAAAGCCGACGTACACCACTCCGTTCAGCAAGAGCAGTCCCGGGCGGTTCATCTGAGTCAGGGCCTTGAAGGTAATGGTGCCGCCCGAACTTCCCGATCCTGTGCCGGATACAGTTGCGGTGATCTCAACCGGACCGCCGAATTTTTCAGCCCCGGTGATCAGGTCCAGGGCATGCAACTTGAAGTGGTATGTGTTGTTGCTGGTGTTCTTGCTCTTAACGACCACATAAATGGTGCTGCTTGCCGGGTCAATGACGGGAGTGCCGGTGATCCCGATCTCCGGGAGCAAGTCCTTGTAAGGGCATTCAGCAATGGACAATCCTATGCACACGTCGCCACTAGGCACAGAAGTGCCCAGAGTAGTGGGCGTAACATGCCAGAGCGGGGCTGATGCCGTGGGATCATCGGCATCGAAGGCGTAGACGCTGTTGTGTTCGGTGGCTACATAAACCACGTTGCGCGTCTTGCCGCCGATGGTCAACCCGGGCACGTACAGCGGCTGGGCGTAGATGTAGCCATCCACGGTGCGCGTGAACAGTTTGCCGAAGTTGCTGACGTTTACGTTGGAGGTGGTGAGGGTGGTCTCCTGCAGATCCTGGCCGGTGCGGCCGTTATCGTTGTGGTTGGTCAGAACAGACACCTGGGCCGTTGCCAGGGAAGCAAGGCACAACAGTGCCAGCAGCGAAAAGCACAGCAAACGCACCGGCCGGGGTATGCGTTTGCAAGTCAAATTTGAGCAGGCCTGAATTTCATCAACAGAGCAGGGAAGGACCGTAAGGGTCATTAAACTCTCCACAGCATGGGAAATGGTTCTACTGAACGGTCAAAGTTATGGTGGTGAACTGCTGGGAGCCGCTGCTAGGAGTTCCAGTCACGATCACGCTGTAGGAGCCCGCAGGCGTACCACCGGTACCGCCGCCTCCGCCGCCGCTACCTGAGGAGGAACCGCCTCCGCCGCAAGCTACGAGAAGCAGGGAGAGCAGCAGCACAGCGAACAGCCCCAGCAGGAGCTTGCGCCGGCGTGAGCCGATGCCCACACCCGCCAGCGCGAGGCCGAAGGGTGGCAACAACACCCCGTACAACGGGAGCAGACTGCGTTTTCCTGGCGTTGGGCGCAGAAGGGCGGCGGAGGGCGCCTGGGTGGTGATGCTGAGCGTGGTGGATGAGCCTCCGTTCACAGGATTGGAAGCAAACTGGCACTGCGCGCCCGCAGGCAGCGCCGAGCAGGCAAGGTTAACGGCACCGTTAAAGCCGCTGCTGCCGTTGACAGTGATGGTGTATTTCGCGGATTGCCCCGGGCTTACGGTCACCGCGGAGGGCGACCCGCTCAAGCTGAAGACTTGCTTCACTGAATTAAGCAGACCGTAGACCAGCAGTTGCCCAGAGTTTTGTCCCAGAACGTTCGGCCCCACCCAAGTGGGCAGGTACACCTTTCCATTCGCAACCGTGGGAGGGACGAACTTGGCATACTCGTTCACGGCGTCGCGGCCGGAGTTCTGCTGGCTGTCCCACAGTTCGTTGCTAAGGTTATCGGCGTCATAAGCGGTCAGCACGCCGGGAGCAACCTTGCTGTTTGCACCCGTCGGCAGGGAAAGGAAGCGTGATGCCCAAACTATGCCGCTTCCCGCCTGGCTGCCATTGGAAGTGACAGATAAAGCAGCCAGAGTGTCCTCGCTCGCCTGATTTTGGATTGTGCCTTGCGTGACCGGAGTAGTCTGGAAGGTGGTGCCCGCCAGCTTCCAACCTTTAATCACATCGCCAGGCCCCCACAGGTAAAGCACTGATCCGTTCTGGGGGCTGTTCCAGAAAATGGGACCGCCGAAAATCATTCCGTCCGGGTAGACGTTGGTGGCTTGAAAGTTCTGTAGGTTATTGTCGCTAGCTGCGTTGTACTTGCCCAGGTTGCCGGTGTTCATCACCCGCAAAATGCCGTCTTTGCCGCCACCAACCAGCACCGGTGGGGAGCTAGGCAGGAGCACCGGGCCGCCGGAGCCGATGTCCACGTTACCGGGATTCGTATTCAGGTAGGACTGATTGTTGGGCGCATACCAATCCACCACGTTCAAGTTCTGGTCCAGTTTCAAATAGCTGGAGGCGTAGTCATTCCCGCCTTGCCAGTCGGTAGAGCTGCCGTTACTGGTGGCCACGTAGATGTAGGTGCCATCGCTGACCAGCCCCTTGCCACCCTGCCAGATGCCGCCTGCGGCCAGGTATCCATTGTTCGGCGAGACGTCAAACACAGCCTTTCGTTGCAGGGTGGTTGCATCATAAGCAAAAATCCACCCGTGCCAATACACGCTGTTTACGGCAAAATCGCCGTTGGAGCCGAAGGCGGTGTACACCTTGCCGTTCAGCAGGAGCAAGCCCGGCCGGTTGAGCTGAATCAGTTGATTGAGCGGGGGCGTCAGGTCGCTGCCATTAATTTCCACCGGACTGCCAGGCCTCTCCGCGCCGGAGGTGATATCCAGCGCATGCAGCTTGAAATGGTACGAGCCCGCTTCTTTGGTTTCGGCCACGACATACATGGTTTTTGTAGACGGGTCAATCGCGGGGGTCGCGGTGATGCCCATCTCGGGAATCAGATCGGCGCAATAATTCGCCTGTCCCGTGGCCGCGCAGATATCGTTGCTGTCAACCGGCGTTCCGGCTCCGGAAACACTCACCTGCCACAGGGCCGGACCCAGGCTGTCAGCGTCAAAAGCGTAGACGCTGTTATGCTCAGTCGCCACAAACACTACATTGTGTGATGTGCCGTTAACAGGGACATTGGGCACGTACAGCGGCTGGGCGTAGATATAACCATCCACGTTCAAGGCAAAAAGCTTGCCGAAATTGCTCATGTTCACGTTGGAGGTGTTAAGAATGGTCTCCTGTTTGTTCCAGCCCGTCCGGGCCGAATTATTGGATTGCGTGAGAACCGAGACCTGGGCGGGCAGCGCTGTCACCAGCAGCAACACCGCGGCGAGCGATAGAAATGGCTTACCTGCCTTAGGGGAACCTTGCATGTATCACCTTACTAAAAAAGATTCAGACGAGTAGCGCTTGAGAACTAATTGCGCCGCGCGGCGGTAGCGAAAGGAGCGCCGGCCGCGACTTTTTCCTCGCCGTCACGGGCCCAGTGCATGCTGGAGTCGAGGCGGCCGCTTTCCTGGAGTTTTGTGATCTGCTTAATTCTAAAATATTTTCCACCCAGGAATTCATCCCGGGTCAGTCCATATTTCTTGAACGCAGCATATAACTGTTCCATGCCGCGGGCGACCGTCCACTGCGGCTTGAACTCAGGCAACGCTCTGGCAATTTTAGAACAATCCACGCGGTAGCAACGCGGGTCGGGCCCGCCGCCGGGGGCATAGGTGACACGGCTGCCGGGCACAATTTTCTGCACCATCTCCGCCAGATCACGGATCTGATAGTTCTCTTCGCTGCGGCCCACGTTGAACGCCTGGTTGTGAATAGCTTCCCGCGGGGCTTGCAGGACAGCGATGAAGGCGCTGGAGATGTCTTCGATGTGCACCAGCGGACGCCAGGGTGTGCCATCGCTCTGGATAAGCACCTCGCCCGTGGTGTAGGCAACCGCGACCAGGTTGTTTACCACCACGTCGCCGCGCAGCCGCGGGGAAGCGCCGTAGGCCGTGGCATTGCGCAGGAAGGTGGGGCTGAAGCGGTCGTCCGCGAGCTTGGCGATATCCCGTTCGCTGAGCACCTTGGTTTCGCCATAGGCGGTTATGGGGTTGAAGGGCGCATCCTCACGCAGCATGGCATTCGTGTCTGAAACGCCGTAAAGGCTGCAGGAAGAGGCATACAGATATCGCGGCACGCCCGCCTCTTTCGCCACTTTCGCCAGATGCACCGAAGCGCGGTGATTGATGTCGTAGGTGCACTCCGCGTTGAGATTGCCCAGAGGATCGTTGGACAGTGCGGCCAAGTGTATTACGGCATCATAGCCCTCGAGGTCCCCTACCTCCACATCGCGAACGTCTTTGCGCAGGGACGGAACCGCCGGGGCATCCTCACCCAATGTGCAATTTTCAAAAAAGAAAGTATCAATGCCGACCACCTCGTGCCCCGCGGCGCGAAGCATGGGAACCATGACCGACCCGATATAACCGTTATGACCGCTGACCAGTACTTTCACTCATCCTCCTCTGTTCGAATCATGCTTGGCCCGAGTTACTCTTGCTCGAGCACAATCTTGCGCGCGTAAAAAGCCTCCGCGTATCCCGTCTCGGAGCGGCATTCCAGACCCCTCAACCGCAACATGGACCGAAAGGTCTCCGCTGTAAACCAGTGCTTGTCACGCTGGGACTGGAAACTTTCGAGCAGGTAGTCTGTTTTCTGGCTGCAGATCTCTTCTTCCAGTGGGACAAAAAAATTCGGCGTACCCATGTCCCCGTCGTACTTGGGGATTTCGTATTCCAGAATGGTGTGGTCGCGAAACGTGTTCCAGGTAAGCTCGCAGAGCAACCGGTGATCCTGGTGCAAGTCGTGGCGATAGTGGGTCAGGATCAGGTCGGGAGCAAACGGCTTTAGACCCTCAAAGAACTCCTTCACCTGGGTGCCCGTATAAGGCAGGAAGCCGTCGCGAAAAGACTTGATCGTGATCTCTTTTTTTGCCGCCCGCTTCAGGAACAACTCCGCGCTGTGCCGCGCTTCCTTGGCCCGAGCGCGGTCAGAACTGAATACCACCCAGCGCACATTCGTGTTCTTATGCTGGTTCAGCAGCTGCAGGATGGTGCCGCCACAGCCGATTTCCAGGTCATCGGAATGGGCTCCCAGGCACAGAATGCGAAAGGCAGAGCTGCGTGGTCTGGAGAAGAGCAGCTTAAGCATGGATGGTTTCGGCCTTGGACGGCAAAGGGTTTTTCCAGACTTCCCAAGGCGCATCACCCCGCGCGTACAGGTCTTC
>DATJFA010000381.1:0-3522 GCA_035496015.1 Terriglobales bacterium
GGGGGCGCCAGCGGGTCAAACGTCTCCATGTACGATATGCCCGTTCGCCTGGTGCAGGCGCAATAAGCGAGCGTAATCACAGAATTCCATGCGCCCCGTGAGCATCATTTTTGCCGGCAACGACGCCAAGGAATGTCATACATCCCAACAGGATAGATGGGACTGCCTCGGCACGTGCTCGGATTATTTTTCTCGCCAACCCATCACGGTATGCGAAGGCGGGTAGAATATCGAAGAGCCGAGTCTAAATCGAAGAATTGCTGGCTAACACCCTAAGGCCTGTGCTGCGAAGTGGAAACCTCGCAGTACACCTGAGCAGGTCGATCTTAACAGCCTGTCCTGTAGTTAGCCGGCACTCACAGGGATCTTGAGCAGATGTGAGATCTCCGAGTAAAGATTAGGCCCCGCAGCGATCAGGCCGGGCAGCCACGGCTTGCGGCAATTGAATTTCACTGGAGAGCCGTCCAAGTTTCGAACTACGCCGCCGGCAGCCTGCACCAGCGCAGTTCCGGCGGCAACGTCCCACTCGTGCTTGGGAACGAGAGTCCAGGTGGCATCCGCCAGTCCGGCGGCCACCAGCGCCAGCTTGTAAGCCACCGAGCCCACGGGGCGCAGGACCAGCGAGCCATCCTGAAACTGCTTCCACTCGCCACGGTTAAATTCACTGCGGCTGCCCAGCACCAGCGCTCCGTGCAATTCCGGGCGCGGGCTGACCCGCGCTGGTAAGCCATTCCTCTTTACCCCGGTGTTGCGCGAACCCAGGAATGTCTCCCCGGTAGCTGGGTTTAAAATGCCTCCGGCCAATGCGTCGCCGTCCTGTACCCAGGCAATGGAAACGCACCATTCCGGGATTCCTTGCACGAATTCCCGGGTTCCATCCAAAGGGTCAACCACCCACAAACATTTCTTATTCAAACGGTCTAGATTGTCGGCAGTTTCTTCAGAAAGCCATCCTTCGCCATCCTGTAACAGGATCGTATGCACCGCTTCATCAACAGCCCGGTCAGCTTCCGTCACGGGGTCATGGCCGGCTTTATATTCCAGCTCCACCGCTCCGGGCTTAAAAGGGCTAAGGACCGAGGCGGCCCGCTGGAGGGCCACCTCAATGCGCGCAATTACAGCCGTTTCGATTGAATGCTCAGTCAAAATCATCCTTCCCTTTAAGCTGCGGCGTAGAATAACAGTCTGGCCTGCGGTATCCGCACTTCTTCTCGGAGCAGGTGCAGGGCAAGGTCGGCAGTTAAGACCCGTCCGAGTTGCCCCCGATGTAGCCTTCCCGCTCGAGGTGTAGCAGTACTTCCTGGGCCGCTTCATCGGGCGTGGTTTCGCTCGTGCTTATGACCACGTCAGGGTCGGTCGGCACATCGTAAGGATCGGAAATGCCGGTGAATTGCTTCACCAGGCCAGCCCGTGCCTTAGCGTAAAGTCCCTTGCGGTCGCGCTGTTCGCAGATTTCGAGCGGGGTGGCAATGTGCACAAGGATGAAGCCACCTCCCGGCTCCACCATGCGGCGCACTTCCTTGCGTACGTTGTCGTAGGGAGCGATGGGCGCGCAGATGGCGATGCCACCATTCTTCGTAATTTCCGAAGCCACGAAACCGATACGGCGGATGTTGATGTCGCGGTGCTCCTTGGAGAAGCCCAGCTCGGACGACAGGTTCTTCCGCACCAGGTCGCCATCGAGCAGGGTTACCGGACGCCCGCCCACTTCCAGAAATTTAACCATGAGCGCGTTGGCCACGGTGGACTTACCGGCTCCAGACAAACCTGTGAAAAAGACCGTGAACCCCTGCTTGTGGCGCGGCGGGTGGCTGCGGCGCAGCTCCTTGGCGACCTCAGGGAAGGTGAACCAGGCGGGAATTTCGCGCCCCTCAGCCAAGCGTCGCCGCAGTTCCGTTCCTGAAATGCTCAGCGAGCGCATTCCCGCGGGCACTTCGCCCTCGGGCACGTAGGTGTCAAGGTCTTCCACGTACACCATCATGTTGAATGGAAGTATGCCCATGCCCAGTTCGGCCTCATGCTTGGACAGAAGTTGCTGGGCGTCGTAAGGCCCATAGAAGGGCTTGCCGGAGGAATCGCTTCCCGGACCGGCATGATCGCGGCCGACAATCAGGTGCGAGCAGCCATGGTTCTTGCGAATGATGGCGTGCCACACGCACTCGCGTGGTCCGCCCATGCGCATGGCCAATCCCAACAGCGCCAGCTTAGCCGTGTTCTTGGGATAGTGCGGCAATATCGACTGATAGCAGCGCACGCGCGTGTAGTGGTCCACGTCGCCGGGCTTGGTCATACCGACGGAGGGATGCACCAGCAGGTTGGCTTCGACCGCCTTGGCCGCCCGCAGCGTCAGCTCAAAGTGCGCGCGATGCATGGGATTGCGGGTTTGAAACGCGACGATACGCCTCCAGCCCAGGCGGGCAAACTCAGCGCGCAGTTCCGCGGGTGTGAGTCGCAGAGGGCGAAAGTCGTAATGCGTGGGAAGTTGGAGGCCTTCCAGGCGACCACTCACGTAGAACGGCTGTACCTTCTCCACCAGGTATCCGACGCCTGGGTGCTCGGGATTGGTGGTGCCGAACACCGATTCCGCTTCCGAGAGGAGATTGGGCTGCCACACCTCCGTAATATGGAGCGCAGCTAGCATCACGCCTTCCGGATCGCGCAGCGCAATGCTTTGGCCGGGTTTGAGCTGGCGCGCGAACTCTCCATTCACGTCGAGCATGATGGGCATGGGCCAAATGGTTCCATCCCCCAGGCGCATGTTGCTGCATACGGATTCGTAGTCCTTCTGACCCAGGAAACTGTGCAAAGGCGAGAAGCCGCCGTTCAACAGCAGCTCCAGGTCACACATCTGCCGGGCGGTAAGGTCCCAGGAGAGCCAGTCGCGCGAGGCCGCGCGCAGTTCCGTTTTGCTTTCCAATGGCGCCATCAGATCAACCAGTACACCGCCGTGCGGTGGGTTGAGGTGAGACTTACCGAAGACCGTGACCGGGAAGTTGTTTACTGAAGCGGGATGGTTCGATCTCAAACTTTTATCCTCTCTCAGATAGGCTGATTCCCTCGAATCTGCTAGGGTTCTATTTTATTTGCGCCCCAGGCGTTCTGAGTTGTCTATTTTGTGCTTGGTTACTCACCTTATGCGGCCAGGTTTGGGGCGTGTACGGCTGAGTCGGAAGGGCGTGAAGCATTACAGACGCGAGAGAACTCCGGGAACATGTGAGATTTTTCGACGAGTAGTGTGGGGGGCTTTGACCGCCCAGGCTGGGCGGAGCGCCGCCTCCACACAGTTGTTGCTTATTCCACCGTCACTGACTTGGCCAGGTTCCTGGGCTGGTCCACGTCGCAGCCGCGGCGCACCGCGATGTGGTAGGCCAGCAGCTGCAGGGGCACGATCTCCAGAATGGGCAGCAGCAGCTCGGGCGCCGGCGGGATCCACAGCACATGGTCGGCGGCCTCGGCGATCTCCTCATCGCCCTCGGTGGCCACGGCGATCACCTGCCCGGAGCGCGCCTTCACTTCCTTCAG
>DATJFA010000382.1:0-7972 GCA_035496015.1 Terriglobales bacterium
GGGCTGGAAAATTGATATCAAGAGCGAAGAGGAAAAGCGCCAGGAAGTGGAGCAGCAGATGTCGGCGCTGGTCAATCAGACGGTCACGCCGCTGGACCGAGTGCCGGATCTGGGCGAGGGCGTGATTGAGAAGCTGACGGCGGCGGGCGTGACCACGGTCGAGGCTCTGGCCGATATGACGCCGGAGCAGCTGGAGGCTATTCCCGGCATCGGCCCCAAGACGGTGGAAAAAATCAGCCTGGCAGTGAATAATTATTTTTCCAGCCTGGAAGCAGGGGAAACACCGGCCGCCGATGCGGCGCCTGAGGAGCAGCCGGCTGCGGCTGGGGAGCAATCAGCCGAATTGGGGCCCGATTCGGCGGGGCAGTCCGGCGATCTGCAAGGCTTGTCGGACACGGCGGAGATGGCGCCGGAAAGCGTCGCGGAGCTTGCGGCAAGCGAGCAGGCGCTGGAGGCGGAGGCGGTCAGCGGCGTGGAGAATGCGCCGCCAGCGGACGTGGCGGAGGTGCATACGCACGCCGAGCGTCCGGATGCAGAAGAGATCCCCCCGGAAGAAAAGGGTAGTTCGTAGCAAGACCGTAGTTTCTAGTTTCGAGTTTCAGAGTGAGCGGACAAGAACTCGAAACTGGAAACGTGAAACTGAATTAGAAAGAACCGTGAGGTTGATATGAAGACTTAGCGGGGAAGACAAACGGAGGAAATAGAAGGCGGATGAAGATTCGTATTAACGACCTCGCCAGGGAACTGGAGGTCAAGAGCAAGGCAATTCTGGACGTCCTGCCGCTTGTAGGCGTCACCGAAAAGAAGACCCATTCCAGCTCAATTGAGGCGGATGAGGCGGTGAGGGTGCGGGCGCATTTCCAGGCCCAGTCCGAGACGCAGGCGGGGGGCTCCGCCAGGGGCTCGCGCGCGCGCGCGGAAGAACCCGACGCCATCAAGACCAAGATTGATCTGTCGCACATCTCCAAACCGGGAGATGTGCTGAAGCTGATCACGCAGAAGCAGCAGGCCGCAGCCGCGCCGCCGGTGAAGCGTCCCGTCCCGCCCGCGCCTGCGGCGCCGCCGGCAGAGAGCAAGCCGGCAGGCGCGCCGCCCGCGGCAGCCCAGCCGCCGGCGAAGCCCGCCGCGCCGCCAGCTCCGCCCAGTCTAGCGCCGTCTGCGCAGCCGCCCGCCGCGCCAGTAGCCAAGCCAGTAATAGCGCCGCCGGCGCGCCCGGCCGCGCCAGTTCCGCCGGCGCAAGCCGCGCCGCCCGCAGCTGCACCGGTACCTCCACCGGCGCAAGCGCCCGCGAAAGCGCAGCCCACGGCTGTGGCGCCGCCGGCTCCGGCTCAGCGGCCAGCCGCGCCCGCAGTTCCGCCGCGCCGCGTGATTGTGCCGCAAACCGGCCCACGTCCGGTCTATACAGCGCCTGCGCCGCCGCCGCCGCGAGTAGAGAGCCCCTCGGCAAGCGCAAACCCCCAGGCCCGCCCAGTGCCGGGTCGTCCCATGCCCGGCCGTCCTATTGCCGGCCGGCCGACACCCGGGCGTCCCGTGCCGGGGCAGCCGATTTTCCAGCGCCCGCGTCCAGCCGGCCCCGGAGCCCGTCCTCCGCTGAGGCCCGGGGAGCGCCGGCCCATGCACCCCACGCGCCAGGCCCCGGGCGGACCTCGGCCCATGGGAGTTGGTCCGGGCGCGCCGCTTACTCCACGTCCGGGAGCCCGACCGGCTCCGGCGCGGCGCCCAGGACAGCGCTACGTGCCGCGCGGTGTGAAGGAAGGCCCGATGAAGGGCTTTGTGCCGCCGCCGCGCTTGCCGGTGAACAACGAGCCGCTGCCCATCACGCGCGCCATTACCATCGCCGAAGGCATCAGCGTGAAGGACCTGGCGGAGAAGCTCAGCGTACGCGCCAAGGACCTGATTGCACGCCTGCTGGCCAAGGGTGTTTTCGCCACTATTAACCAGACTCTGGACGCGGAACTGGCTTCCGAGATGGCGCGCTTCTTCGGCGCCGAGACTTCGGTGATCAGCTTCGAACAGCAGGCCGCACAGGAGGCTGCTGCCGCGGAAACAGCCGCGGAAGAGCCGACCGGCGCTGTGTCCCGGCCGCCTGTGGTTACCATCATGGGCCACGTGGACCACGGCAAGACCACCCTGCTCGATTCCATTCGTTCCACTAATGTGGCGGGAGGCGAGGCGGGCGGCATTACGCAGCACATTGGCGCCTACAAGGTCAGCATTCAGGACACGCAATCGCCGGCCTACGGGCGCGAGATCGTGTTTCTGGATACGCCCGGCCATGAAGCGTTTACGCGCATGCGTTCACGCGGCGCCAAGGCCACCGACATCGTGGTGCTGGTAGTGGCTGCCGACGATGGAGTCATGCCGCAGACCCTAGAGGCCATTGACCACGCGCGGGCGGCGGAAGTGCCCATCATCGTGGCGGTCAACAAAATTGACAAGCCGGACGCCTTGCCGGACCGGGTGAAGAAGCAGCTCGCCGACCGCGGGCTGATGCCGGAAGACTGGGGCGGCACCACCGTGTTTGTGGACGTTTCCGCCAAGCAGAAAACCAATCTCAACCTGCTGCTGGAAATGATCTGCCTGGTCGCCGACCTGCAAGAGCTGAAGGCGAATCCCGACCGTCCGGCGCAGGGCGTGGTGCTGGAAGCCAAGCTGGACCGCGGACGCGGCCCAGTCGCCACCGTGCTGGTGCAGAACGGCACGCTGCGAGTGGGCGACAACTTCGTGGTGGGCAACGTCTACGGCAAGGTGCGCGCCATGTTTGACGATCGCGGCAGCGCGCTGGATGTGGCGCCGCCCTCCACTCCCGTCGAGATCCTGGGACTGGAAAGCCTGCCCCAGGCCGGCGACCAGTTCGTGGTGGTGGCCGACCGCGACCGCGCCCGCGACATTTCCGAATACCGCGAGCAGAAGGCGCGCGAGGCGGAGCTGGCCAAGAGCTCGCGTATGTCGCTGGAAGGCCTGGCGCAGCAGATGAAGGAGGGCGGCAGCAAGGAACTCTCCATCATCCTCAAAGGAGATGTGCAGGGCTCGGTGGAGGTGCTCAGCGACCTGCTCGCCAAGATGTCGGGCGAGAAGGTGCGCGTCAATCTGCTGCGCACCGGTGTGGGCGCCATTACCGAAAGCGACGTGCTGCTGGCTTCGGCGTCGAATGCCATCATCATCGGGTTCAATGTGCGTCCCGAGCGCAAAGCGCAGGAACTGGCGGAGCAGGAGAAGGTAGACATCCGCCTGCACTCCATCATTTACGAGCTGCAGGACGAGATCAAGAAGGCCATGAGCGGCCTGCTCGAACCCACCATCAAGGAGACCTACCATGGGCGGGCGGAGGTGCGCGAAACCTTCCGCATTCCCAAAGTGGGCATGGTCGCCGGCTGCTATGTGCAGGACGGCAGCATCAAGCGCGACTCCGAAGTGCGCCTGCTGCGCGACAACGTGGTGGTGTTCAAGGGCAAGATTGGATCGCTGCGCCGCTTCAAGGAAGACGTCAGCGAGGTGCGCAACGGGATGGAGTGCGGCATTGCCATTGCCAACTATGGCGACGTCAAAATCGGCGACGTGATAGAGGCTTTTGTCACCGAGCGGATTGCGGCGGAAGCGCTCGCCTGAAGGCAATTCTCAGTTCTCGGTTCTCAGTTCTCGGTTAGCGCGTCGGTGCGACTCACCGGGGTGCTGACCCATGATTGAAAGCTGAGTTGTTTTTGAACTCCCTAGTTCTTGGTTTGCCGGTTTGTTGAACCCCTCTCAGGACCAACTGAGAACCGAGAACTGGGAACTGAATGATTGCCTTCCTCACCCTCGAGTTGCGCATCGAAGGCGCGCATTCGCTGAAGGATAAGCGCCAGGTGCTACGCAGCCTGAAGGACCGGCTGCGCTCCCACTTCAATGTGGCGGTAGCGGAACTGGATCACACAGACTTGTGGCAGCGCGCCACGCTGGGCGTGGTCAGCATCTCCGATTCGCGCGATTACCTGGATGGACTGATGCACAATGTGGAGCGGCAGTCCATGCGCATCGCCAACAACGCCGGCGCGGAAGTGGCGGACTCCTTCGTCGAGTATCTCTGACGGGAAGGAATCCTTCTCCCTCCTGTAATCATCTGCTAGCAGATGTAGGCCAAGTTTCTATTTCCTGAAACGGGAAGTAACCGCCGAGGAGCCACTTAAGTGTGGCATCCTGCTTCCGAAATTTTGATATTCTCTAGCGTTCTTTGAGGGTCATGCCGGAGCAGCGCAATCTAAGACATCGTCGCGAGCGACTCGGCGAAGCTATGCGCGAGGAGATAGAAACCATCCTGGAAGGGGAGCTGGGCGATCCCCGCATTGGCCTGGCGAACGTCACCGAAGTGCAACTCGCGCCGGACGGCAAATCGGCCCATGTCCTGGTAGCGGCGCAGGGTGGAGAGATGGAGGCGGAGCAGACCTTGGCCGGACTGGCCGCCGCCCGTGGCTTTATCCGCCGTGAACTGGCCGAGCGCCTGCAATTGCGTCGCGCCCCCGAGCTGTTTTTTGCGCTGGACAAGTCCCAGCAATACGAGGCTAGAATTGATCAACTTCTGAAGCGCATCAAGCAACCCAAGAAATAATCCAGCGCCCGCAGCCCAGCGCCAGTGGCTGGGGGCAGTGTAAGCCATGTTGAAGGAAGTGCTAAACGAGATCGGAAGGCGGGACCGGTTCCTGCTAACCTCGCACGCGCGCCCCGACGGCGATGCCGTGGGGTCGGTGCTGGCCTGCTGGCAAATCCTGCGACAACTGGGCAAGGAGGCGCAGGTGGTGATGGCCGACCCGGTGCCGGTGATCTACCGCCCCCTGCCTTTTGCCGATTCCATCGTGCAGGCCTGCGAGATTCACAACGGCTTTGATGCTGCCATCATCCTGGAATGCGATAGCGTGCAGCGCACGCGCCTGCAGGGCCTGGACGGCCGCTTCTTGATCAATATTGATCATCACAGTTCGGCGCGCCCCTTCGCTCACATCAACTGGATTGACCCCCACGCCTGCGCCACTGCCGAAATGGTTTACCGGCTGGCGCGGCAGGCGGGCGTCCCGATCTCGCCGGAGATCGCCACCTGCCTGTACACGGCCGTGCTGACGGACACGGGTTCGTTCAGTTTTATCGGCACCAACGAGCACACCTTCTCGCTGGCCCGCGAGCTGGTGCTGTGCGGCGCCGATCCCGCGCGCATTGCGCAGGGCGTGTACTTTTCCCACCCGACTTCCAAGATGCGGTTGCTGGGAGCGGCGCTCTCCAACCTGCACCGCGAAGGCAAGGTCAGCTGGATGTGGGTGACGCGCGAGCACATGGCACGCAGCGAGGCGAACGACGAGGATTGCGAAGGGCTGGTGAATTACGCGCTGGCCATCGAGGGAGTTGAGGTTTCCATCTTCTTCCGCGAGCTTCCGGACCACCGCTACCGCGTGAGCCTGCGCAGCAAGGGAGACGTGAACGTGGCCAGGGTAGCGGAACATTTTGGCGGCGGCGGCCATGACTGCGCCAGCGGTTGCTCCATAGACGGCCCGCTCTCGGTGGCCGTGGCCCGCATCATGGAACAACTGCGTTTGAATCCCACCGTGCAGTAAACTTCTCCAGGCGGCGGTGACGAGCAACGACCCGCTGACAACTGAGAACTGACAACTGAGCACTCCTTCTGAGAACCGGGAACTGCAGACTTCTGCGGTGGAATGGCTCACCCTGGCGGGCTTCTGCGCCTTTCTCTTCTACTTTGGGCTGGGGGCCTTCGGTCTGGTCGGGGCCGATGAGCCACGCTACGCTCAGGTGGCGCGGGAGATGCTCGAACGCCACAACTGGGTCACGCCATTTCTCTACGGCCACGCCTGGCTGGAAAAGCCAGTCCTTTACTACTGGCAGGCAACAATCTGCTACAAAATTTTTGGCGTTAGCGATTGGGTGGCACGCCTGCCCTCCGCCATGGATGCCACCGCCATGGTGGTGGCGATCTATCTTTTCTTTCGCCAGTTTCGCCGCGGCTTCCAGTTGGATGCGGCACTGATTACCGCTACGAGCGCCGGCGTGATTGGACTTGCGCGCAGCGCCTCCACCGACATGCCTTTGGCGGCGACTTTCACCATCGCGCTGGTTGCGTGGCTTGCGTGGTATGAGGGCGGAAGGCGGCGCTGGCTGCTGGTGTTTTACTTCTTTCTGGCGCTGGCCACGCTGGCCAAGGGTCCGGTGGCAGTGGTGCTTGCGGGCATCATCATTCTGCTTTTTGCCGTGGCCTGGAGGAACCTGCGCCTGGTGGGGCAAACCTTGTGGTGGCCCGGCGTCTTGCTCTTCTTCGCTGCTGCGCTGCCCTGGTACATCGCCGCGCAGCGGGAGAACCCCGGCTTCTTTCACAGCTTCATCATCGAGCAGAACTTTGCCCGTTTCAGCACCAACCTGTATCACCATGTGCAGCCCTGGTGGTACTTCGTGCCGGTGCTTTTGCTGGCCATCGCGCCTTGGACTTTTCTGGTGGCGGCTGGGTTTGCCGGGGCAGTGCGGCGCTGGAAGCGCGAACCGGATGAGGAAGACCGCAGCATTCCCGCCGACAGCTTCTTTTTGACCTGGATCACGGTGGTGCTGGTGTTTTTCTCGGCGTCGCAATCGAAGCTGCCCGCCTATATTCTGCCGGCGGTGCCGGCCTGCGCCATGCTGCTGGCTGATCATCGGCAGCGGCTGTTCGTGGCCGGCAAGCGCCCGCACACCGCCTGGCTGGTGCTGCACGCCGCCACGGCCGGGGGCGTGATGGGGCCGGCGCTGCTGGTGGCCTACATCGCTCTAGGGCAGAAAGCGACGGGGCAGGCGCTGATCATCGCCATCGTGGTTTCCGCAGCGATGTTTCTTGCCATCCTGATTACGCTGGCCCGGCGCGGGGTGCGCGTGCTGCGCTTCATCACGCTCATACCGGTGATCCTGGCGGTGGCTCTTATTCTGCGCCTGGGGAGCTCGCCTTTGGACCGCACGCAGTCGGCGCGGCCAGTGGCGCAAGAACTGGCGGGCATGGAGACCGCGAAGCTCCCTGTTGCGACCTTCAATGCGACGCGGGAGACGGAATATGGCTTGGCGTTCTATCGCAACCAGGTGGTTTCGAATTACAACAGGGGAGAGATTCCCGCAGGCCAGCACCTGCTGGTGGCGCGGGAAGGTTCGGAAGATCAGCTGAAAGCTTTGCTGCCGGAGCGTCGCATTTCCCACCTGGGCGGACTTCCTACCGAGCGCCTGGAATATTTCTGGGTGAGCGCGCCGGGCATGGCTATGCCGGGCATGAAACACCAGTAGTCAGGGGTCAGGAGTCAGGAGTCGGGAGTCAGGTGTCAGTCGAGATTTAACACCTTCTCCTTCGGTGGCGGGTTTAGCTCTTCTCGCAGGACCTGGCGCACAACTTGCCGTAGGCCGTGCAGAACACTTCCAGTGGTCAGGAGGACCGTACCTAAAACCACCTCCATGATGGCACCGGAGAACAGCAGGTTGCGATGCAGGGCAAGCAAACCCAGAATTAGAAGCATCAATCCGCACAGGATTTGCACCCCCGGCTTTGGATTGCGGCCTGCTTTCAGTGCCATGTCTTCACCTCAGAACTTCGTCTGCACTGCGACGGTACACCGTAAAAAAGAATAGACCCGCACCAGGGTTCAAAGTTGCAAGACTTATTTACGTTGCGAGGAGGTCAGGGTTTCGCAAGCCATGCGCAATACCAGGCGAGGGCCGCGGGTCCGAACGCGCAGCAGGTAGGGAACAGGGCTATTGACCATCGAAACGGTTTCGAGTACAAGAGCTAATACCCTGGGGCACGCCTGCCGTTTCGCAAGTCCCCCCTACGGAGATACCCATGCGCACCTTCGTCCGCTTTGCCGGATATGCCTTTATTGTTGTTCTGCTGCTTCTGGCTGTGGCCATCACCTTCACCGTGGGTTGGCGCCCGATTATTGGCCCCCGCAAGCGCCAGGTTACGAGCCGCCAGTTTCAGGCTACG
>DATJFA010000383.1:0-2882 GCA_035496015.1 Terriglobales bacterium
ACCGGATATCCCATCTGCTCGGCCTGGGCCACGGCGTCATCGGCAGTCAACGCAATCGCGGTGCGCACCGTGGGGATTCCGTACGCTGCGAGCAGTTGTTTTGACTCGGCCTCGGTCAGTAGAGTGCGCCCTGCGCGCCGCGCCTTCTCCACAATGTTGGCGGCACCCGCGCGGTCCGGTCCGGTATCCGCATCGCGCCGCAGCACCGGGGTTTCGTACAAAATGCGCAGCAGGTAGCTGTATCGCCACATGTAATGAAAAATGCGCGCAGCAGTATCGGGAAAGGGGAACGTAGGAATGCCGGCTCGATTCAAGATGTCGGTGCCGGCCATTACCTCCGGCCCGCCCATCCAACTTGCCAGCACCGGCTTGCCGGTGGAATTTGCGTATGCTTTCAGTTGTTCGGCGGTTTGCGTGGGTTCAGCCATGCCTTGCGGACAAGTGATGGCCAGCAACCCGTCTACGTTCTCGTCGTGCGCCACAATGTCCACGACCTTCGCGTATTTTTCGGGCAGGGCATCTCCCAGGATGTCTACCGGATTGCTATGGCTCCAGTGTGGCGGCAGCAGCGCGTCCAGCTTCGTCATGGAGTCCGCCGTAAGTTCCGCCAGCTCTCCACCGCTCGTAATCACCGAATCAGCCGCCAGCACGCCGGGGCCGCCCGCATTCGTCACGATTGCCAGGCGCGGCCCTCGCGGCCGAGGCTGCTTGGCCAGCACCTGGGCCATGTAAAACAGGTCGGCGATGGTATTGACGCGCAAAACTCCACAGCGCCGGAACGCCGCCTCCAGAACCTCGTCGCTGCCGGTCATGGATCCGGTGTGCGAAGCGGCCGCGTGCGCCGCCGCTTCAGAGCGACCCGCCTTGATCACGATGATCGGCTTGTTCAGCGACACTTCCCGCGCCGCCGATAAAAACGACCGCGCGTCCCCTACCGATTCCATGTACATCACAATCGAATGGGTGCGCGGGTCGTTGCCCAGGTAATCGATCAGGTCGCCCCAGCCCACGTCCAGCATCGACCCCACCGAAACAAACGCGCTGAAGCCCACCATTTCCTTCTGGCACCAGTCCAGGATCGCCGTGCACAAGGCTCCGCTCTGGCTGATGAAGGCAACGTTACCCGAGCGGGCGATGTTGGGGGCGAAGGTGGCATTCAGTCCGCTCACCGGATTCATCACGCCCAGGCAATTCGGCCCAATCACCCGCATGCCGCTACCCTTCAACCGCTCCAGGATCTGCTGCTCCAGTTGCCGCCCGCGCTCTCCATGCTCCTTGAAGCCCGCCGAGATCACGATGGCTCCCCGCACCCCCGAAGCGACACATTCACTGATCACATCCGGCACCGATACCGCCGGGGTGACTACTACGGCAAGGTCTACCGGTTCGGGGATTTCCTCGATCCGGCGATAGGCCTTGATGCCCAGCACGCTGGTGCGCTTTTCACTCACCGGATACACCGTGCCTCCAAACGGGCTGCTTACCAGGCTCCAGAGCACTGCCCGGCCGACGCTTCCTACGCGTTCGGTCGCGCCGATCACCGCCACGCTATGCGGCGCAAACATTGCGTCCAGCGGATGCGCTTCCGACCGCAGCACGTCGTGTGCGCGATCCTGTGTAGGCCTGGGTTTGGTGCTTTTGCCGTTCTTATTCGCCAATTTCGTCATGCTCATGTTTTCGAGTGTACGCGCCAGCGCGACCCAAGGTATGTGACGCGGAACACAGCCTGTCCTCGACCTTCGCCCCCGTCGTGAACCCACCGCTCGCCAATCGCCTTATTCCGGCCGTCTCAACTTGATCCGCGATTTTCCCTTGGGTCAGTTCGGTTTTTCGCATACAATCGTCCCCCATCCGGGACAGCCTCTATCAGTCCATCACCTGTGGGTGCCTGTCCCTGCGGTCCATTTCAAGCACGCGTTGAAGAATGCATAAGGAGAATTCCACAAAATGAAGAAACTGCTCACGCTGTTATTTGCGGTGGCGCTCACCGTCTCCCTCTCATCGGTCACGTTTGCCCAGGATGCCGGCACCGCTGACAAGAAGGAAGATAAGAAGGAAATGAAGGCTGACAAGGCGAAGGCCAAAGACACCAAGGCCGCCAAGAAAGCCCACGCCAAGAAAAAGACAGAAGAGAAGAAAGACGAAATGAAGCCTGAGGCGAAATAAGGGCCCCGATTCCGAGTGTTAACGCCAAGCCCCGGTTCCATTGCCGGGGCTTTGTTGCCTGCCGGCACTTCACGGCGCCACCACGCGCAAGGCGCCCGGCGCGACTCCTATTTCCACGGGCGTCTGGCAAACAAATTCGCCGTCGGCGTAAACGTCGAGCCGGCTCTCTGCTTCCACCCGAGCCCCGGCCGCTTGAAAGTACTTCACTTCTTTCAGGCCCGTGTGCCGTCCCGAATACACCAGGGGAAAAAGGCGCAGCACCCGCAGTGCGCTCGCGTTTTCAATCACACAAATGTCGAGCAGGCCGTCGTCCATGAGGGCGCGAGGAGCTACTTTCATTCCCCCGCCATAAACCGCAGTGTTCGCGAATGCCGCGAGCAATGTGGGTTGGTCGCTCTGCACCTTCCATGCACCTGCCTCATCGCCTGGCCGCTCCATCACTTTCAGCCGCGCGCTGCGGAAGCCGGCCAGCGCTCCCGGCAAACTCAGCGCATACCCGCCGTGCGCCCGCAGCCACCTCGGCAAGCGATTGGCCCGTCGCGCAATCTCTCCATCCAGCCCCACTCCGCTCACACAGGAAAAATACCGCTTCCCTTTGCTCCCGACATTGCCCGCACTGTGGCCGGAAAGCTTAGCGGTTGGACCGTCCGAGTCCCCCGGTTCCATCGCCAGAGGAGTGATCACGCCCAAGTCGACGCTGCGAATATTATTCGCTC
>DATJFA010000384.1:0-6561 GCA_035496015.1 Terriglobales bacterium
GTCGAGCACGCGCTGCGCTACTTCCCACTTGCTGGTTTCGGGCACCTCGACGACCTCATCGTGGGTAATGATGGTCACCGCGTTGCGCTCAGAGTCGAAGCCGATGCCGGGCCGCGAAACGTCATTCACCACAATGGCATCCAGCGACTTGGCGGCCAGCTTTTTGCGCGCGTTCTCCAAAGCATTTTCGGTTTCAGCGGCGAAACCGATCAGGACTTGTTCGCGGCGGCGCCGGGCCACTTCACCCAGGATGTCGGCCGTGGGCTCCAGTTCCAGCGCCATGGGGCCGGAGCGCTTGATCTTTTGCCGTGCAGCGGCCTTGGGCCGGTAGTCGGAAACGGCGGCGGTAGCGATCACCACGCTGGCCTGCTCCAGCCGCTGCAGCACCGCTTCGCGCATCTGCTCTGCCGTCTCCACCGATACGACCTCGGCGACGCCCGGGGGCTGAATGTTGACCGGACCACTCACCAGGATCACTTTTGCGCCTCGCCGCAATGCTGCCTCGGCAATCGCGTACCCCATGCGCCCGCTGGAACGGTTGGTGATGTAACGCACGGGGTCAATTTGCTCGCGCGTGGGTCCGGCGGTGACCAGCACAGTTTCAGCGGCCAAATCCTGCGCAGCGCCCAGCACCTCCAGCACGGCAGCGACGATCGCTTCATTGCTGGCCAGGCGTCCGGGGCCGGTCATGCCGCAAGCCAGGTAGCCGCTGTCGGGTTCGACAATGCGAACTCCACGCCGGCGCAAAGTCTCAACGTTCGCTTGCGTGGCCGCGTTCTGCCACATATTGACGTTCATGGCAGGAGCGACCACAACGGGCGCGCTTGTTGCCAGGAACAAGGTGCTGAGGAAGTCGTCAGCCACGCCGTGAGCGAACTTGCCGATAACATCGGCGGTGGCGGGCGCCACCAGCAGCGCATCAATGCTTTGGGCCACCGCAATGTGCTCGATGGCTGATTCCACGTTGGCCGGCTGCTCGGAGGCGCCAAACAGGTTGGTGATGACCTTTTCGCCGCTTAATGCGGCGAAGGTCAGCGGACGCACAAATTCCTGCGCCGCCCGCGTCATGACCACCTGCACGCGAATGCCGCGGTCCTGCAGCAGGCGGACCACTTCTGCCGCCTTGTACGCTGCTATGCCGCCGCTAACGCCGAGAGCAATTTTCATAAATTCAGTTGCCGCGGATTAACGCAGATGAACGCGGATCAAATCAAATTTGGGTTCTAGCTATTGCCGCAGCCCAACTTAGAGATGATTTCAACCGTAGGTGCGATTCAGGCGATGCCCCACCCTGGCTCTCGCCCTTCCCCGAGCTTTATCCGCGCACTCCGCGTTTATCCGCGGAGAAGAAGTGGTTGCAGCGCGGGGCTATTCCTTAACGATGGCCTTGTCCAGCAACTCGCTGGCGACCTCGCTGGCCGACCTCTCCGGCTCCGGAACTACCCACTTCACCTTGCCGGAATCAATCTCGTCCATGGCGATGCGGCAGGGCTTGCGCGAGGGAGTCTCCACCATGGGCTTGGCGCCGGACTGCAGTTGCCGGGCGCGCCGGGCGGCCACCAGGATGTAGCGGTAGTTGCTGTCGAACCCTTCTATGAGTTTCATGACACCTCCAAAGTGCCACTAACCGGGAGTCGGGGAGAGGGCAAAGGAAGCCAGGATGGGCTGCAGCCGCTCGCGGATGTTCGGCAGGAGGCAGCGCTCAGCCGTGGCCAAGATGCGCTTGTCGCCGTTGGACAATTTTGCCCCGGAACGGCGCAGGCGCTCAGACAACACAATCGCCTTGAGCTCGTCAATGGATTCTTCCAGGCGGTCGTTGATGAGAATATAGTCGTAACTCTGGTAATTCTCAATCTCTTTCGCAGCCGTTAGTAACCGCCGCTGGATCACCTCTTCGGCGTCCAGGCTGCGGTTGCGCAAGCGCCATTCCAGGGTTTTCTTGTCCGGGGGAAGGATAAAGACGCTGACCGCGTTCTTGATCTTGCGCTTCACCTGGGCCGCCCCCTGCACGTCAATGTCGAGCAGCAGGTCATGGCCGGCATGCTCGGCCTGCTCCAGGAAACGTTTGGCGGTGCCGTAGTAGTTGCCGAAAACGTTGGCGTGTTCCAGAAATTCGCCGCGGGCGATCATCTCCTCAAAATCCTGGATAGGGACGAAGAAGTATTCGCGCCCATTCTGTTCGCTGCCGCGGGGCCGGCGGGTGGTGTAGGAAATGGAGAAGTCCAGGTTGGAGATCAGCTTGCGCAACTCGTTTACCAGCGTGGACTTGCCTGAGCCCGAGGGCGCCGAAATGATGTAAACCGTGCTCATTCGATGTTTTGTACCTGCTCCCGCGACTTCTCGATTTCCGCCTTCATGGCCAGCCCCAGCTGTGTGATGCGGAGGGCTTCCCCGGCAACGCCCGTGGTCTTGGAGAGCAGGGTATTGGCTTCGCGGTTCATCTCCTGGAGTAGGAAGTCGAGCTTTTTGCCCACTTCGCCACCCCCATCGAGCAGCCCCCGGAAGTGCTGGATATGGGTATTGAGCCGGACCAGTTCCTCCTGAATATCGCTGCGCTCGGCCAGCAGGGCCGCTTCCTGCAGAATGCGCTCGGGCTCAGCCTGGGTGCCGACCAGTCCCTGAATGCGGGCGCGCAGGCGCTCCAGGTGGGCCTGCAGCATGCCGCCGCGCAGCTTTTCGACTTCCCCTGCGCCTGTTTCCAGGCGCGACAGGCGGTCGCGCAGTTCCCGCTCCATGCCGCGGCCTTCTTCGGCTCGCATCTCATTCAAACGGCAGAGGATATCGCTTACCGTGGCCAGGACAGCGGTCGGCAACTCTTCGTCTCCTGCCGCCTCGGCAGAGGCGTCCATGGCGCCGGGGAGCTTTAATGCGGCATTGAGGTCAGGCTCGCCACTGATGCCGAGGTCCTCGGCCAGCCGCCGGAATGCTTCTACGTAGCCGCCTATCAGCTGACGATTGACTGCAAACCCTTGTTCTGCTGTTGGTTGCAGTGTAAGCGTGACCTCCACATGGCCGCGCGCCATCTTTTCTTTGAGCAGACGGCGCAGCTTCATCTCCAGGTCGCTGCTGTCGGGCGGCATGCGGAAGTGCAGGTCCAGAAAGCGGTGGTTCACCGACTTGAGCGCCAGGGTGAAGCCCAGCTTGCCATTGACCTGCCCCCTGGCCTGCGCGAATCCGGTCATGGAATGGATGGGCATAGGCTCAGCTCTCCACCGCGCCCGCCTGGACCTTCTGGCTATCCCAATCCAGGAATTGCAGGTTGTAGAGGCGGCGGTAGGTGCCCAGGTGGCTCATGAGGTCCTGGTGGGTGCCGATGTCGGTGATAACCCCATTCTCCAGCACCACGATACGGTTGGCGTGGCGCACGGTGGAGAGGCGGTGGGCGATGACCACCACGGTGCGTCCGCGCATCAGGTTCTGCAGCGCCGATTGGACCAGGGCCTCGGACTCGCTGTCCAGGGCGGAAGTAGCTTCGTCGAGGATGAGGATGGGGGCATCCTTGAGCAGGGCGCGAGCAATGGCAATGCGCTGGCGCTCCCCGCCGGACAGGCGAACGCCGCGCTCGCCGATCACGGTTTTGTAGCCTTCGGGCAGAGCTTCGATGAAGTCGTGGGCCAGGGCTGCCTTGGCGGCTTCCACTACACGCTCCTGGGGAACTCCGGGCTGGCCGTAGGCGATGTTGTTGCGCACCGTGTCGTTGAAGAGCACGGTTTCCTGGGTCACGATGCCGATCTGCGCGCGCAGAGACGCAATGGTCAGGTCGCGCACGTCTTGGCCATCAATCAGCAGGCGGCCTCCCGTGACGTCGAAGAAGCGCGGAATCAGATGCACCAGCGTGCTCTTGCCGGCGCCGCTGGAGCCAACCACGGCCAGGACTTCCCCGGAGTGCACCGAAAGCTCAATGTCACGCAGCACGTCACGGGATTCGCCGTCAGCGCCATAGGAGAAACTGACGTGATCGAAGCGGATGCTCTCGCGAAAATGCGGCAGTTGACGCGCCGAAGGCTTCTCCAGCACTGCGTCTTCGAGGTTCATGAAATGGAAAATGGATGTCGAAGCGCCCAGCGCCTGCTGGAAATTGTTGTTGAAAATTGCGAACTTGCGCACCGGCTCGTAGAGCTTGTAGACGGCGATGATGAAAGCCACAAAGACACCGCCAGTGAATACCCCGGCTTTGATCAGGTTGCGCCCCAAGAGCAGCAGCAGCGCGATGCCGATGGCGCCGATGATGTCCATAGTGGGCGAACTGACGGCGGCCGCGGCCACAGAGCGCAGGTTGGCGCGGAAGAGGCGACGGGCCGCCGCCCGGAAGCGGCCCATCTCCCATTCCTCCATGCCAAAGGCCTTCACGATGCGGTTGCCGGTAATGGTTTCGTGGAGCAGGTTGTGGATGTCGGCCAGCTTGTCCTGACCGCGGCGGGTGGTGTGGCGCACACGCCGGCCAATCCTGCCCGCGGAAAGAATCACGAACGGGATAAACAGGACCAGGACCCAGGCCAGCTTGCCGCCCAGCACGATGACCACGCCGGCGACAAAGATGAGGGTGAACACCTGCTGCAGGAATTCAGCCAGCACCGTGGACATGGCGTATTGCACGCGCTCAATGTCGTTAATGATGGCGGAGAGCAGAGTGCCGGTGGAGTGGCGCTGGAAGAAGGCTGCCGAGCGGCGCAGGATGGAGTCGTGAACGTCATTGCGCAGGTCGGTGATCATGCCGTAGCCGGCGTAGTTCACCAGGTAGGTGCCTAGGTAGTCGAAAATTCCCTTCAGCACCGTGGCCGCAACCAGGGCGAAGGCAACCACCGTCCAGGCATTGGTGAAATGGGAGGGAACCAGGTGCTGCAGGTAGACGGTGTGGTGGGTGCCAGGGAAGGTGAACAGGGCCAGCTTCCTGGACTGGGTCGCCGGATTCAGCACAGCGTCCAGGATGGGGCCGATTAAGAGCAGGCGGAAGGCATCCAGCAGGCCCACCAGAGCCATGGCAACAACCGAGGTCAACAGCTGGACCTTATAGGGCCCCACGTAGCGCAAGAGGCGCGTTAGTTGGCGCATAGGCTTGCGGAAAACGAAATTTGCCGGAAGCAGCGCGAAGGCTGCGGTTCAACGACCATGCCTGCTCGGAACTGTTCTTCCAGCATTTTACTGGAAAATAATGAATTGCCGCATGGCCAAGTTGAGGCGTGATGCGGGTGCCGCTCCTGCCGGGGCACAAGCGCGATTAGTCTTGTCCCACTCAAGCCAAAAGCGAGCTTGAGTGGGCCACTCGACGTGTGTGGCGATTCAGTTATCGCGAGTCAGGCAGTTTTGGCAGAGCTGGCTTGGGCTCGGCGCTTGGTTTCTCGGGCAGAAACGTGTAGCCGGAAATGGCGGCGGCAAGCGCCGGCTCCGGACGCGACCCTTTGGATGCGGGCACGCGAATACTCCGCACGATATAGCCTTTGCACAGCACCCGGCTGTTGGGCTGGCCGGTGATCTCCTCCGGCATCTCGAAGACTAATTCCACGTCGGTGTCGTGGGTCAGCACCTCGCTGGCGCGGAAAAAGACGCCGGACTGGCTGATGTTCTCCACTGTTCCTTTATGCCACTTTTCGGTTCCGGCCTCGCGGTATTCCAGGGGCAGTTCGGCGCGCAAACGACGGGCACGTGGCACCCAGTTAGAACGCCGGCGGGAGCGGTGTCCGGGCTGGGTAGCAGGCTGGCCAGCAACGGTGGGCTGGATGCGCCCAGTGCGGGTCATGGAGTTCCAGTCGTACATGTATTCTGCGCCGCACAGCACACATACCTGGTAGTAGTGGCCGTCGGGCCGGCGCCGCGGCCAGGCAAACTGGTGCGAGCACAGGCGATTGGTGATGACATCGAGTAATCTGGCACCCATGAAGTGACCTGCCAACAGCCGCCCGGAAAGCAAGATCCTGAGAGGAATCCCGGATACGAGTACCGGAAGTGTTGTTCGGCTGTTACCAGGACATGGTAATGGCATCCGGGGTACAGCGATAGATGACCACGGTAACCTGGGCGAGGTTCCCTGCCCCTGTTTTGAGCGTGATCTCTCATGAATTCAGAGTGTTAGCCGGATGACACCGGATGTGAGGGGAAACGCAACAACGCCCGAGGCTGGGCAGGAATGCAAGCTGTTGCGAATTTGGAACCGTAGCCCCTGCATCAGGTTACTTCAGTTATATTTACAGGCATTCAGGGCCAAATTAATATCCATCTCGTAGTTTGGCAGTTCTGGGGGAGGGCTGCCGTGGCGTCCTGAGCTGAGAGGCTCAGGGCGCTTTTTATTTGGGGAATTGGGAATTCACCGCCGAGACGCAGAGGGCGCCAAAAGTAGTTAGTAGCTGGTAATTGGTAGTTGGCAAAAGCAAAAGCGGCACGAGGTACCGTGCCGCTCAACCCAGTCCAAGCAGGCTGAAAGCTGACAGCTGGTTTTACGCCAGCTGCTTATCCAGCGCTTTCTCGATTTTGTCCTTGGGAACGTAGCCTACGATCTGCTCCTGCACCTGGCCGCCCTTGAACACAAGCAGGGTGGGGATGCCACGGATGCCGTAGCGCTGGGGC
>DATJFA010000385.1:0-3216 GCA_035496015.1 Terriglobales bacterium
GTTTAAGAACGTGGGCGGGAAATTTGTTGATGTAACCCAAGCCGCCGGCCTGGGCGGGCGGGAGGCGTTCAGCACGTCAGCCCTGTGGTTCGATTACGACCGCGATGGCCTGCTCGACCTGGTAGTGTGCAATTACGTGAAGTGGTCGCCGGCGCACGACGTGTTCTGCAGCCTGGACGGCAAGCACAAGTCGTATTGCACGCCCGAGGCCTACCGCGGCGAGACCTGCTGGCTGTTCCATAATCGCGGCGACGGCATTTTCGAAGATGTGACCGCGGGCAGCGGCATTTTCGACACCAGCTCCAAATCCCTGGGCGTGGCCATGCTCGACTATGACCAGGACGGCTGGCCCGACCTGCTCATTGCCAACGACACGCAGCCTAACAAGCTCTACCGCAACCAGCGCAACGGCGCCTTTAAGGAAGTGGGTGTGGAGGCTGGGATCGCCTTCAGCGCGGAAGGCAAGGCGCGCGCCGGCATGGGCATAGATACCGGCGATTTTGACGGCTCGGGGTCGCCGGGCATAGCGATTACTAATTTCGATAATGAGATGATCGGGTTGTTTCGCATGGGCCAGGAGCACGCCTATGACGATGTTGCCATGCAGGCCGGCGTCGGGCTGCCCTCGCGCAATACTCTGGGCTTTGGCTGCCTGTTCGTGGACATGAACCTGGACGGCGCGCTCGACCTGGTGGTGGCCAACGGCCACATTGACGAGACGGTGCGCAACATTCGCGGCAATGTGGGCTACGCCCAGCCGCCGCAGCTGTTCCTCAATGATGGCAAGGGCCGCTTCCATGATGTGGCGGCCGAAGTGGGCGCAGCCTTTGATCGCCCGAAAGTGGGGCGGGGCCTGGCTTATGGCGATTTCGACCGCGATGGCGACCTCGACCTGCTGATGACCACCAACAACAGCTCCGCGTTTCTGTATCGCAACGATCAGCTGGCCGGCAATCGCAGCATCCGCTTTCGCCTGGTGGGAACCAAATCCAACCGCGACGCGATTGGCGCCGTAGTACGCATCGAGGCCGGCGGAACCAGCCAGACGCGCATGGTGAAAGGCGGCTCCAGCTATCTTTCGCAATCGGAGCTGCCGGTCACCTTTGGCGTGGGCAAGCGCGACCGCATCGAGCGCGTGACCCTTCAGTGGCCCAGCGGGCGGGTGGAGGAGTTCAAGGATCTTGCCACCGGGCGGGCGTATGAGGTGGTGGAGGGGCGAGCAATTACGCCTGCAACAGGCTTCTAGTATTTTCCTAGTATTGCCCCGGTTTCGCCGCGCGGTTAAATTCCTCTCAACTTACTTGCGCCCACTCCAAGGGCGCCGTGAGGATTCCCCAAAGTCCCGGCACTGGGGAGCGCCGGGAAGAGTCAGGAAAAGCCCCAGCCGGCTGGGCCGCTGGCTGGGGTCGTTTTTTCTGCGATCGTCACCGCAAACAAGCTAACAACTTAGGTCAGCAGCAGTGCCGGGTCAGATGGTTGCCGGCGCGGGTGTGCATTTCCGCCATGTATTGCTGGAAGCGGTGGCGGGAGGGCTCGGGCATGTAGAGGAAACGCAGCCCCAGGCGGCCCTGGGCGTCAATCCAGGCCGTGTGGCCGGTGGCAACCACCACTGTGGGGTTAGCGGCGGGCAGTTGGAAACGGGCGCGCACCGTGCGCGTTATCCGCATGGGATGCGCCAGGCGCAGAGACAGGCCTTCATTGCTCACGTTGACGGTGCGGGCCTCCAGCGTGGGCCCGCCCGCATAAGTGATGGCGGCGGGAGTGTCCACGGGATAACGGAAATAGCGCAGGTGCTCGCGGGTCATCAGCAGCAGGGCAATGCGCAGGTAGGGCCGGGAACGGGCGGGGGAGGAGTACTTGTGGAGGGCTGAGTTGGCCCCGCCTTCCAGCGCGGTTTGCACGTTGATGGAATCATCTACGAGGCCGAGGATGGGGGTGGACTTGCAAGCCGTGGCGGAACGAATGGCGCTGATTGCTTCGTTAACACCCGGCACAGTGGTGAAGTCGGCGATAAGGCCGTCAAAGTGTCGGCGGAGGAGGGCTGCGATGGCGTAGTCAGGCTCCGATTCCACTTCCGTCGTGACTCCCCAGTGATGCAACGGGGCCAGCAAACGGGCCGTGGACTGGGGATCGCGGGTAAGAAGGAGAGCGTTGAGCTGACTCACAAGTATTAATCTACGTCAGTTCTGGCACTTAGGAGCCATGACGGAGGTGTAATCCGGAGCAGGAAGATGGACGATGGCAGGACCAGCAAAGTTCGCAAACTGCTGCAAACAGGGCGGCCGGAGGATGTCCGGCAGGACAATGCCGCGCACAGGCATGGCTCCGCCTCTGGTTACTTGCGAATCGGAGGGGCCGGGCTAGGATTCAGATGAGAGCAGTTTCAAGTTTGCAGTTACGAGTTTCGCCCTGATTCTGCACGGGTTCCAAGGAAACTTGAAACTCGAAACTTTGGTTCCCATGAAGGTACTGGTCATCGCGTCTTCCCGCCGGATCCGGCGGCAATTAATAGAGCAGGCGCAAGTTGAGGGCCATGAAGTAACCTCACTGCAGGGAAAGCTCCCGCGCCTGCGTTGGCGCCGGCCAAAGCATCGAGTCATTCAAGGAGATGTCCTAAACGAACGGTCGCTGGCTCCGGCGGTAGCAGGCCAGGACGCGGTGCTCTGCTGGCTGACGCAGAAGGCGACGCGGCAGCCCACCACCTACTTGTGGGAGGGCACAGCCAACCTGATTCGCGCCATGGAGAAGCACGGAGTTCGGCGGCTGATCTGCATCAGCGCCTGTGGGGCAGGCGACAGCCGCGGCCATTGCGGATTCTTTTACGACAAAATCGTGCAACCGCTTTTTTGGAAGCATGTTTTTGAAGACCGGGACCGGCAGGAAGAATTGATCCGGGGCACGCAGCTGGAGTGGGTGATTGTGCGCCCGGCGCGGCTGAGCAACGGGCGGTCGCGCGGCGAGTACATGGTGCTCACCGACCTGCGCAACTTCCGGGCGCGGCGCATCGCGCTGGTGGATGCGGTGGAATTTGCGCTCAAGCAGCTGCGCAACAACTTCTATGTCTTCCAGACCCCGGTCGTAACCTACTGAGCCGTGCAGACGAGAATTAGCTGGATTCGTCAGGAACATCCGAAGGTAGTGCCTGTTTTTCACTCCCCATTTAGAATGCCTGCATAGAGAGGCGCAATGAAAACCTTATTCCTTTTAACGCTTGTG
>DATJFA010000386.1:0-4029 GCA_035496015.1 Terriglobales bacterium
TGAGCTTCGACCAGCTGGCGCGAATCAGCCGGACGGCGCCGCATTTTCACAAACTCTGGATTTCCGGCGGCGAGCCTTTCCTGCGCAAGGAGCTGGCGGAAATCATCGAGCTTTTCTACCGCAATAACGGCGTGCGCGCCCTCAACCTGCCCACCAACGGCCTGCTGCCCGCACAAGTCACCTCGGTGATTGATTACCTTCTGGAACGCTGCCCGGAGCTGGTAATTGACCTGAATTTCTCCCTCGACGGCCTGGCCAACACGCACGACGCCATTCGCGGTGTGCCCAACAATTTCCAGAAGACGCTCGCCACCATCAATATGGCTGCCGCCCGCTGGAAGGGCGTGCGCCGCCTGCGCCGCAACGTGGTCACCTGCATCACCACCGAAAACTACCGCGAACTGATTGAGCTGGGCCTGCAGATGATGCGCGAGACTGGCTCTGACGGTCACTACTTTGAGATCATCCGCGGCGATCCCATGGACCCGGCCCTGAAGAAGCTGGCGCCGGAAGATTTGAGCCGCCTGCATCGCCGCCTCATGTGGTTTCACGAGCGCTATGCCGACCGCCTGTTCTCGGATATGCCGGCACCCGCCCGGCAACTGGCCCGCGCGTTTTATTTAGGAAATATCAAGCTTCACTTTCAGCTGCATGAGCAAAACCATTACACCAGCAAGGCTTGGCCCATGCGCTGCACAGCGGGTGAAACCACCATCGTGATTGACCACGACGGCCACTTCCGCGCCTGCGAGCTGCGCGGAAAGCTAGGGCGCCTGCAGGATTTCGATTTCGACCTGGGCGCCGCGCTGTCCTCCCCGCGGATGAAGCAGGAAATCGCCGCCATCCCCGAGGCCAACTGCTGGTGCACCCATTCCTGCTGGATCCACAACTCCACCAAGTTCAGCCCCCGCGTGCTGCTCTTCCACATTCCCTGGGCTTACCTGAAGCACCGCTGGCACCGCCTGCCGCAGACGGAGGCCGCCGAACTGGAGCGCTTCCTGGTGGCGGATGCGCCGCAATTGCCGTCTCCCGTTCACTGAACTTCTTCGCCGCGGATTTACACGGATTTCAATACAGGTCAGCAAAACCTCGGTAGAGACCTAACTCGTTACGTCTCGGTTTCCGAAGGATCTCGCGTGCAGTGCCACGAAACTTGTAGTCGGGCGCGAACAGTCAGAAGTGGGCTGACGCCGCATAGAGGATTAGCCCGAGGAGGACAGCGGTCTCGCAACCGAACCCCCATAGCATCCCAACCAGAACTGGCTTACGCCTGCGGGCTGTGGCGAGGTAGATCCCAAGTCCCAGCCACAAAACTTGCGCCATCACTGCAATGGGGAACACCAACGCCCTGTATGGGACCGAGTAATCTTGCGCCTGCAGGCGGCCGGCGATTTGGAAACCGGAAATAAAGAGCAACGCAGCCAATGCCAGCGTGAGCGCAGCCCAAATGACAATTTGTCGCCTCTCCATTTCCTTGCGCAAACTCCCCCGTCACTTTAGCGCGAATTCACGCCCGCCCGGCTAGAATCGAAGGTGATGAGTTTCTTCCCCCAGCGCATCGTCAGCCTGCAGCCCAGCGCCAGCGTCATTCTCGATGCGCTGGGCGCGCGCGATCGCCTGGTGGCTTGCACCAAATATTGTGAGGAAGTGCTGCCCGGCATCTCCCAGGGACGCCTCCTCGTTGCCGACTCCTGGACCTCCAAGGCGGC
Organism: Terriglobales bacterium; assembly: GCA_035496015.1. GTDB lineage: Bacteria > Acidobacteriota > Terriglobia > Terriglobales > Acidobacteriaceae > JAICWP01. The sequence goes on from DATJFA010000386.1 coordinate 1,710, forward strand.
CGAGATTCTGGCCGCCAAGCCCGAACTGGTCATTGCCTCCGTTCCCTATCAGCTCGAGTCGGTCGCCGAAATTCTCAAATCCGGCCTTCCCTTCCTCGGCTTGGCGCCGAAGAGTCTGGCCGACATCTACCGTGATATCGCCATGCTCGCCGGCATCGTAGGCCGGCCGGAGCGCGGAGTAGAAGTCATCGATTCCATGCAGAACGCCATTGATTCAGTGCGCGAAAAGGCTCATGCCACGTCTTCCGGCTCGCCCCAGGTCTTTTGCGAGGAATGGGGCAAGCCGCTCATCGCCTCCCAGCCCTGGGTGGCGGAACTGGTGCAAGCTGCGGGAGGCGAGTTCGTGGGCCAGCCTGGGCAGCAGACCACCGCCGAAGCCGTCCTGGCCCGCGATCCCGATTACGTCATTGCGGCCTGGTGCGGCGCCGGCGACCGCGTGCCCCTGGAGCAAATCGTCGAGCAGCGCGGATGGCGTTCCATGAAGGCCGCGCGCGAGCATCACGTCTTCTGCATTCCCGATCCCTGGCTCAACACTCCCGCGCCCACTCTGCTGCAGGGCCTGCACGCCATCGCCGCCATTCTCCATCCCCAAGTTTTTCCACAACCCGCCGCCGTGCGCCGCATCCGACAAACTGCATAATCGTGTGGTTTAATGAAGCCCATGCTGACCGCCACTCCCAAAACCCAGCAGGTCAAGAAGGAGATTGATCAACTCGCCACCGCCGCCCTCACTCCCGAGGAGCTCATGCAGGGCATCGTCAAGAAGCTCAACGAGCGCATGCTCAAGTACAACTGGGCCGGCTTCTACCTGCTGGAAAACAAGCCCGGGCAGATGGCTGAACTTGTGCTCGGACCATACGTCGGCGCCATGACCCCGCACACCCGCATTCCCCTGAACAAGGGCATCTGCGGGGCCGCCGCCTCCACCGGCAAGACCCAGGTGGTACACGACGTCAAGTCCGATCCCCGTTACCTGGCCTGCTCCATTGAAACCAAGTCCGAAATCGTGGTGCCGGTTTTCGTGCACGGTAAGGTGGTGGGCGAGCTCGACATTGACAGCCACTTCCCTGCCGCCTTCAAGCCGGAAGACCAGGAACTGGTCGAATACTGCGCCCGCGTGCTGGGCAAGCACCTGGAAACATTCCGCCGATGAAAGTAGAGAAAGGACAGGTGCGGGCACCCGAAATTGGGCGCCTCTGGATGAATTCCCCGCCTCTCAGCCTGCGCCAGTTGCGCGGCCGCGTGGTGCTCATTGATTTCTGGGATTACACCTGCGTCAACTGCCTGCGCACTCTGCCCTACGTGCAAGCCTGGCACGAGCGCTACCAGCAGAAGGGGCTGACCGTCATGGGCGTGCACACGCCCGAGTTCACCTTTGCGCAATACGAGTCCAATGTAGAGCGCGCCGTGCGCGACCTGGGCATCACCTACCCGGTCGTCATCGATAGCAACTACGAATTGTGGAAGGCCTTCGCCAACCGCTACTGGCCCACCAAGTACCTGCTCGATGGCGAGGGCTACCTGCGCTATGCCCACTTCGGCGAGGGCGCCTACGGCGATACCGAGCAGGCCATTCAGGAACTGCTGCGCGAAATCCACCCCGGGCTCGAGTTGCCGCCCATCATGGAACCGGTGCGCGAGACCGACCGCCCGGGCGCAGTTTGCTTTCAGCCCAGCCCCGAGCTCTACCTGGGCCACCGCCGCGGGCGCATCGGCAACCAGAACGGCTTTCGCGAAGACGAAATTGCCGACTATTCTTTCGCCGGCAAATTGGAGGAAGGCCAGTTCTACGCCCAGGGCCGCTGGGCCTCCACCGCCGAATACTTTGAGTCAGCGGCTGAGGGCGACAACCGCATCGTGCTGAAGTATTCGGCGGCCGCCGTGAATCTGGTGCTGGCCTCGCCTCGGGCGCCTTCCTATGAGCTCGTGATTCATCAGGACGGAAAGGCGCTCACGCGCGCTCAGGCCACCCCCGATGTCCGCTTCCGCCCGGCGGCTGACGGCGAAGAGAGCTACATCCTTATCGAGCCGCCCCGCATGTATCAGCTGGTGGATAATGGCAGCTTCGGCACGCACACCCTGGAGCTGCTCTGCCCCCAGCCCGGGCTGGCCGCCTTCGCCTTCACTTTCGCGACCTGCCTGGACCCCAGCGCGATGCCAACTGAGGCCGTGGGATGAAACTTGTCGCCGCAGCCCTGATTCTGCAGGATGGCAAGCTGCTCATCTGCCAGCGCACCCGCCATCAACCCATGCCCCTGAAATGGGAGTTTCCCGGCGGCAAGATCGAGGAAGGCGAGCAGCCGCGCGACGCCATGCGCCG
>DATJFA010000387.1:0-17376 GCA_035496015.1 Terriglobales bacterium
TCCCGCCAGTCCGATTTCTGCGCTTATCTTTCCGCCATTCTGCTGACCGGGTTGCTGCTGAACGCACTGCTGGGCTGGTGGTGGGCCGATCCCGTGGCTGCCCTGGTCATGGTTCCCCTGATTGCCCGCGAAGGTGTGGAAGGCCTGCGGGCGAAGCGCTGCTGCGACTAAGCGGCTGCGGCTTGCCCTGCTGTGGCTAGCCGCTGCGGCTAGTGCTGCTGGGCCATAGCAATATTTCTCCTGTCATCCTGAGCGCAGCAGAGTGACTCGCTTGCGAGTCACTCTGCGGAGTCGAAGGACCCCTGCGCTGCCTGCATTGCCAAGCACGCGCCAGGGAGTTCTCATCCTTGTTCGCGACACTCAAACGAGTTTGCGGGAAGTCCTTCGCTGCGCTCAGGATTTCGGCAGCGGGCTCGGACGCCCGCTAAACGCCTCAATTTCGACTCGGGCATACGCGCTCGCTCATCATGACAGGCAGTTAACAGCACTGAAGCATGCCGACGGCATCAGGCGGCGGGAGCGCTCGCGGTGCGAACATTCTCCAGCGCCTGCAGCAGCTTTGCCCCAAACACCACGCCGGAGAACTGTCCGTTGGTGACGTTTTTCTAGTCGCCCTCTGAAATAAGTGCCGGGTGGGGACTATGCGCCGGTCTGCACCATGAGCCCGTTACGTACGTAATCAGGCAGCCACGCACGCTGGGCTGGAAAACTGTATTACCCTGTTTTATAGATGAAGGCCCAAGAGAAGCCCCACCCGCACTATCACGAGCCGCCGGACCCGATGCTTGACCAGCGCTTCCTGGACGGGCTGGCCTATGCCACCCGATTGCACGCGCAGCAGGCGCGCAAGGGCACGCGGGTGCCGTATGTCGCGCACTTGCTGGGCGTCGCTGCCATTGTGCTGGCGGAGGGCGGAGACGAGGACATGGCCATTGCGGCCTTGCTGCACGACGCGGTGGAGGACCAGGGAGGCAAGCCCACGCTGCGCGAAATCGAGCGCCGCTTCGGCAAGCGTGTGGCCCGACTGGTGGAGGCCTGCACCGATGCCGATAGCGTCCCCAAGCCGCCATGGAAAGACCGCAAAACGCGCTATATTGAGGCCATCCGTCACGAGCCGGCGGATGCCCGCCTGATTTCGGCGGCGGATAAGTTGCACAATGCCCGTGACATTCTGGCCGACTATCGCCAGCATGGCGAGGAAGTTTGGAAGCGGTTCCGGGGCGGGCGCGAGGGCACGCTGTGGTATTACCGTGCGCTGGTGGAGGCGTTTCGCGCCGCCGGCAGCAACCGCCTGGTGGATGAACTGGACCGGGTGGTTGCGGAACTGGAACATCTGGTGGCTAAAAACGGTCGCCCGGCGACGGGGAGCTGATGGTTATGGCGCGAATGGTGGATATGATTCGGCAAGCCGCGGTGCCGCCCAACCTCCTGCGTGCTGCCGCCAAAGGGGCACTCTCCGTCCCTCCGGCGGAGATGATTGAAATTCTGGTTCTGCTCACCAAGAATCCGGCTTTCGCCGAGCAGGCGCGCATGACCCTGGCCAGCTGGGACGAGGCTGCCTGTCAGGCTGCGGCTTCCGACCCCCATACAGCGCGCGAGGTTCTAGATTACATGCTGGACCCGGGCAATCGCCGTCCCACCCTGTATGCCGCCTTGCTGGAAAATCCTTCGGTTGCTGAGCCGAAGTTGGCAGAGCTTGCCTCCGGGGCAAACCGTGAGGTGATTGAACAATTGCTGGCCAGTCCGCGCGTGGGCAAATCACGCCCCGTGTTGCAGGCTCTGGCGGGCAACCGCGAATTGCGCGGCCCAGAAAAAGTCCGCATTCAGACGCTGCTGGCAAGCCTGCCAGCCGAAGCGCAGCCCGGAAGTAAACAAGCTGCGGCTTCAGGTCCGGAGGTCACGGACGAAGAAGTCAGAGCATTTCTGGCCGAGCACGCCGCGGAAATTGCTGCCGATGAAGGCAAGCCCTTCCACGTGATCGGCGGCATCGAGGAAACCGAGATCCCTCCCGAAGCCCCGGTTGCGGTAACCGCGCCTGCTGCCGCTCACGCGGCTGCCGCGGCTCCTGCGCCGGAACCCGAGAAGAAGGCCAAGAGCGTGCTGCAGAAGATAGCCGCCTTGACCGTGGGCGAGCGCGTGCAGCTCGCGATGAAGGGGAATAAAGACGAGCGATTCCTCCTGATTCGCGACGGCGCCAGAGTGGTGCCGCAGGCCGTGCTGGAGTCGCCCAAGCTGACCGACACGGAAGCGGAAATGTTCGCCGGCATGAAGAACGTGCAGGAGGTGGTGTTCCGCGGCCTTTCCAGCAAACGCAAGTTCGTGAAGAATTACCGCGTTCAGCGCAACCTGGCATTCAACCCTAAGGTGCCCATTGACCTTGCCCTTGGCCTGGTGAACAACCTGCTCCTCAGCGACTTGAAGAGCCTTTCTATCAACAAGGAAGTTCCCGACACGGTGCGCAAAGCCGCGTTGCGGCTCTTCGTGCAGAAGTCCGACACCCGCAAGCAATAATTTCGCGTTAAGCCGAATTTTTCACCCCAAAAGCAATTTCTTTGCTGTCATCCTGACCGAGTGCGACCGAGCGCACGCGAGGGAGAACGAGTGGAAGGACCCCTGCGTTCGTTGCACAACCGCACTGCCACAGGGAGTTTTCACATTATTCTTCTCATCACCTTGCGCTCAGTGGAACCTTCCTTGGGCAGCTAGCTGGAACAAGGATGCGCAGCGGTGTTTCGACTCGGGCGTGCGCCCGTGCTCAACATGACAAGTGCTAAAGACGAAGACATCGCGGGAGGAAGCTGAGGGCGCTGACGAAGGGGGCGGCCGCCCTGCTATACAATCCCTCGTGAGGACCGCCCATGCCCGTTTCCGCCCAGGACCCTGTTACCGACCTGCTGAAGAAGGCCAAAAACATTGCCGTGGTCGGGCTTTCCAGCAGCCCGCTCCGCCCCAGTTACGGCGTTTCCGCCTACATGCAGAGCCAGGGCTACCGCATTTTTCCCGTGAATCCCCATCTTCACGAAGCCGTGCTGGGCGAGGAACCCTTTGCCTCATTGCAGGATGTTCCCGGCGGCATCGACATCGTGGACATTTTTCGCCGCTCCGAATTCGTCCCCGAAGTGGTGGACCAGGCCATCCAGTTAAGAGTTCCCGCCATCTGGATGCAAGAGGGCGTGATTCACGAGGCGGCGGCGGCGAAAGCCCGGCAGGCCGGCCTGTTCGTGATCATGGACCGGTGCATCTTGAAGGAGCATCGCGCCCGCTTTCGATAAGGGGACGAGCATGGCGGAATTAGGCGGAAACGTTATCCCGGTGGGACCTTGGCGTTGCAAGCACTGCGGGCGGGAGTTGTTGTTGCTCACCGATACCACACCTGGGCCGCCGGTGCGCGGCTATGTGTCCTGCGTTTGTGGCGAAGAGCACTACGGAGGGGCTTGCCCTTTGGCTGTGTTCTGGCGCACCGAGGACGGTAACTGGGAGCGCGTGAACGAGGCCAAAGCTAAAGAGGATCTGCTGGCGGGATGAGGGACAGTTAGTTTCCAGTTTCAAGTTTCGCAACAGTTATTCGAATAACGCGAAACTCGAAACCTGAAACTCGAAACTGCCAGGAGCCAAGCTAAAAGCTCATTCTGCTTTCACCACAATCGCGGTCGCGTCGTCCTGCAGCCCGCGTCCGGCGGCAAAGACGCGCACGTCATCAAGAACCTCCTCGGCACAAATCTCGCGCTGGGAGTAAAGCAACTGCGGCAAACGCCGGCTGCCGTAATCCTCACCGCTGCCGTCTTCCGCTTCGCTGATGCCGTCGCTGTAGAAGAGCACGCGCGTGCCGGCTGGCAGTTCAATCTGAGTCTGGGAAAACTTTTCCTGGGTAAACCCGATGGGCAACCCGTTGGCGCCGCTGATCACGTGCGCGGCGCTGCCATTGGCCAGCAGCGGCCAGGGATGGCCGGCATTGGCGATGGTCAGCGTGCGCGCTCCTGGGTCGAGCACCGCGTACAGCATGGTCACGAAGCGCCCAATGGGAAAATCGTTGAGCAGCAGCCGGTTCAGGCAATCGAGAACCTCGCCCGGCTGGGTGCAGTTCTCCGCCAGCGAGCGCAGAATGCCGCGCGCAGCCGACATCATCAGCGCCGCCGCCGTGCCCTTGCCCGAAGCATCCGCCAGCACCAGTCCCCACCTGCCCTCGCTGAGGGGAATAAAGTCGTACCAGTCGCCGCCCACTGCGCCCGCGGGAATGGAAAATCCGGTGATCCTGTAGCCGGGCACCAGGGGCGAACTCTTGGGAAACAGTGCCTCCTGGATCTGTCGCGCTTCCTGGGCTTCACGGTCGGCGCGCTCCCGCGTCAGCCGCTGCTCGCGAAACAGGCGCGCGTTCTGCACCGCGACTTCAATGTGGCAGCCCAGCGCCCGCAGAAGCTGGAGTTTCTCCTGGCAGAACGCGTCAATGTCGGGATGCGCGGCGGTGAATACGCCAATCACTTCGCCGTTAATCGTTAGCGGAATTCCGACCTCCGAACGAGTGTCCGGCTCGCACGGGATGTAGTAGGGATCAATGCGAACGTCGGGGGCGTAATGCATGCGGCCGGTCAGGGCAACATGGCCGACAATCCCCATGCCCGGTTGCAGTGCATGGCCTTTGCGATGCAGCGAGCAGCCGTGCACCGCGGCCAGCGACATGTCCTTGCCCTCGCGCAGGTAGATATTGCTCTCCAGCACCCCGAACCAGCGGGCTACGTCGTGCACAATGCGCTCGATGAGCAGCTCAAGATCGAGAATAGACCCCATCTCGCGCGCCGCGCGATGCAGCAGCAGCAGTCCTTCACTGTCGTCGGAGGAAAATGGCGCCGGGATGTTTTCGGCAATCGGTCTCGGATACGTGGCCATGGCAGGCAACAAGCAGTCAGAACTCAGCAGTCAGGTCGTCCGCCTGACTCCTGAAATTGGATTTGCGGCAGGCCCATCACGATTCTTTTTTATCCCGTTCCGGCCGGTGCTGCGCCGCCTCCGCACGCCGCTTTTTGAGTTCTTCCATGCGCTCGCGGATGCGGCGTTCCACACCCTCAGCGGTGGGGCGGTAGTAAACCCGGTCGCGCAAGTTGTCAGGCAAGCATTGCATGTCTGCGACCTTGCTTTCGAAATTGTGCGCGTACTGGTAATCCTTGCCGTAGCCGAAGGACTTCATCAGCCCCGTAGGTGCGTTGCGCAGGTGCAACGGAACCGGCTGGGCCACGGTTTGCTCCACGTCCTGCTGCACTTCGCCATAGGCCGTATAGAGCGCGTTGGACTTGGGCGCCAGGGCCAGGTAAACCGCCGCCTCAGCCAGCGCCAGATTGCCCTCGGGCATGCCGATAAAGTCCACGGCATCGCGGGCGGCAACCGTAAGCGCCAGCGCCTGGGGATCGGCCAGCCCGATGTCCTCCACCGCCATGCGCACCAGGCGCCGGCCTACGTACAGGGGATCCTCTCCCGCCTCCAGCATGCGGCCCAGCCAGTAGAGGCTGGCGTCAGGGTCGCTGTTGCGCACCGACTTGTGCAGCGCCGAAATCAGGTTGTAATGTTCTTCGCCGGCCTTGTCGTAAAGCAGCACCCGCTTCTGCAGCGCGTCCTGCACGATCGCGTTGGTGATTTCCGCACCTGGCTTGCCGCCATTCGCCTGCATTGCCAGCCCGGCAGCGACCTCGAGCGCGTTGTAAGCGCTGCGCGCGTCGCCGCTGGAGTAGGCGGCAATGCGCGCCAGGGCCTCATCGCCGACTCGCAGCTGCATTTCGCCCAGGCCGCGTTCCTTGTCCGCCAAAGCGCGGCGCAGCAGAGTTATGATCTGCTCCTCGCTGAGCGGATTCAGCGTGTAGACGCGGCAGCGCGATAGCAGCGCGGAAATAATCTCGAATGACGGATTCTCCGTGGTGGCGCCAATCAGGCGGATGGCGCCGCTCTCCACGTAGGGCAGAAACGCATCCTGCTGCGCCTTGTTGAAGCGGTGAATTTCGTCGATGAAGACGAGGGTGCGGGTGCCGTACTGGCGAGCCTTGTCCGCATCGGCCATCACCTGCTTGATTTCTTTGATGCCGGAGAGCACCGCGGAAAACTCGATGAACTCCGCCCGCGTGAGGCGCGCGATCACCTTGGCCAGCGTGGTTTTGCCTACGCCCGGCGGGCCCCAGAAGATGATGGAACCCGTGTCGTCGCGGTCAATTTGCGTGCGCAGCGGCTTGCCCGGGCCGACCAGGTGTTCCTGGCCGATAAATTCCTCCAATGTACGCGGGCGCATGCGGTCGGCCAGCGGCCGCGTGCGGTCGGCGGATTCATCGGCCGGGATGGGGTGAAACAGGTTCATAATTCAGGTAGTTGGTAGCTGGTAGTTAGTAGCTGGCGACAATGGCCATTTCAACTGCCACCTGGAACTACCAACTGCCAACTACTGTGTTGACGTGTCTCTGTGGTGAACCAGCCGTCTTTGCCTCGCCGCTTCGTACAGCACAATAGATGCCGCCACGCCCGCATTCAGGGATTCCACTTTGGGCGAATGTGGGATGGCGACCACTCCATCCACCTGGGCCATGATTTCCCGCGGCAGCCCTGCCCCCTCACTGCCCACCAGCAGGGCGAGCGGGGAGGTGAGCTGGGCGTCGTTCACCGGCGTTCCCTTATGCGATGAGGTGGCGAACAACCGCAACCCCTGTTCGCGCAGAGCCGGGAGCGCCGTTTCTAACTCCTGCTTTACCAGTGGAATCCGAAATATGGACCCTGCGGACGCCCGCACCACCTTGGAGTTATACGCGCTGACCGTGTTTTCGCCCAGCAGCACCCCGCTGGCGCCAAAAGCTTCGGCGGAGCGCAGGATAGTGCCCAGGTTGCCCGGGTCCTGCACGCCGGCCACGGCCACGACCAAGCCGCCTGTTTCCCCGCCAAACAGGTCCTGCAGCGGGTACGACTTCATGCGCACCAGGGCGGCTACGCCTTGCGGTGTTTCGCTGGGAACCACGCTGGTAAATAGCTTGTCTGGCAGCAGAAGGGTCTCGACCTGCTTGGCCAATTGGGGCAGCAGGCGCGCGGCGCGGGTCTGCCCGGAGTCACTGAAGAGGACCGCGCGCACGTGCAGGCCGCTGCGAATGGCCTCCTCAACCATGCGCACGCCCTCCACGGCGCACTCGCCCTCGGGCGTCAGCCCGCCCTGGGCAAAAGCCCGCCGCACCTCCTTGATGAGCGGATTGTGTCGCCCGGTAACCGGCCGCAACCGCTCCACCTGCGGGTTCTTCATCGGAATGCTATCCTGCTAAGCTGTTATTAGAGGGCTCGTCATGCATCATACGCTCCGCGCTCCCGCTAACTTGCGGGCTGGCGCGGGCTTATGTTAGCTTTCGCGCTTTCAAGCTGATACCCAGGGAAGGACCCGATTGCGTCCGGAAATCATCAAGATCAGTAATGACAAGCCCGAACCGTCGCTGGTGAGCTATGCCGCCCAGCACATCCGTCAGGGCGAGGTTCTCGGCATGCCCACCGATACTTTCTACGGGCTGGCTGCCGACCCTTTCAATTTGCGCGCCGTAGATCGGGTTTATGAAATCAAAACCCGCTCCCGGCACAAGCCGCTGTCGTTATTGATCGAAAATATCGAGCAGGCCGAAGAACTGGCGCGGCCATTGCCGCCGGAATTTTATGCGCTGGCGCGGCGCTTCTGGCCCGGACCGCTTACCATCATCGTGCGCGCCGCCTCCAAACTGCCGCTGAAAGTCACCGCCAACACCGGAAATGTGGCGCTGCGCATACCCGCCGCCGCCATTCCCGTGGCGGTCATTAAGGCAGCCGGCATCCCGGTGACCGCCACCTCCGCCAACCTCAGTGGCGCCACCGAATGCACCACCGCCGTCGAGGTGCGCGACCAGCTGCAGAATCGCATCGGCATGATCATTGACGGCGGCACTTCGCCGCGCGAGGTGGCCTCCACCATTGTGGACCTGACCGATTCCGACGCCCGCTGGAAGGTTCTGCGCGAAGGCGCCATTCCCGGCCAGGAAATTTCTAAGTTTTTTGCCGAAGGATGAGTGCTGAATCTGCTGACCGGGCTCGCCGCAAGCACCCTGCAGCCTGGATTGCAGCCCTGCTTATCGCCTGCGTGGTGGGCTGGTTTGCCGTTACCTGCGCCGATATTCTGCGTCAGGCCCGTAGCGACGAAGCCCGTTCGGCAAGCGCCATCGTGGTGTTCGGAGCCGCCGAATACGCCGGACGTCCCTCTCCCATCTATCGCGCCCGCCTCGATCATGCCTTCGCGCTCTTTCGCAAGGGCCTGGCGCCGGTGGTGATCACCACCGGCGGCTACGGTCACGATCCGACCTACAGCGAAGGGGGCGTGGGCCGCGATTATCTGCGCTCGCTCGGCATTCCTGATCGGGACCTGATTGCGGAAACACAAAGTTCTGATACGGTGCAGTCCGCCCAGCGCGTGGCCGTGATCATGAAAGCCAATGGCTTACGCGATTGCCTGGCGGTGAGCGACGCCTACCATGTATTCCGCGTGAAACAGATGCTGCAGGGCGAAGATGTGACCGCCTACGCCGCTCCCCGCCCCGATTCTCTGCCGCGCTCTTTCTGGGAGCGCTCCTTCCTGGTCGCTCGCGAGGCCATCAGCTACATGTTCTGGCGCCTGGGGTTCCGGGTGTAGTGTGTTTGCCGCGCAACGCTGTCAGGCGGAGAGGTCTTTGTCCGTGGAGACGTTGCGAGCAACGTCTCTACCAGAGTGCAGCAATAGTTTTTTCGAACACCAGCAATATCGGTAGAGACGTAACTCGTTACGTCTCATCGCGAACTACCTCATTCTCTTTCATTTAGGAAACAGGTATAGCGAGCCCGCCCAATGCCCTTCTGGCCCGGAACCGGAGTAACCATCCCCGAAACGCGAATTCCGCATCAGAATAGACACCGTGGCAACCAGCAGGGTAGCGGTAGGCATTATCACCGTGGCGCTTCTGGGCCCAGCTCTGCCTGCACGGGCTGCAAATCGCCACCACAAGCAACCGGAGAGACCACCGGCGCGAGAGGGAATGGCCATCATCGCCGCCGCCCTCAATTTTTCGCATACCCATCGCACCCGGCCCGATTGCTCGCACCTGGTGCATCAGGTTTATGCCGACGCCGGCCTGCCCTACACGTATGTCGACTCTCTCGATCTCTACCGGGGAGCTCCCGCTTTCAAGACCGTCAAGCACCCTCAGCCGGGTGACCTCGTCGTGTGGCGTACCCACTCCGGCATCGTGGTGGACCCGGACGAGCACTCCTTCTATAGCTCGTTGAATTCCGGCTTGGGCGTGGACTACTACGACTCGCACTATTGGAAGCACAAAGGTAAGGCCCGCTTCTACCGCTACGAAGGCATTCGCGAAGAGCAATCCGCCAGTACGGATGACCCCAGCGATTGAGCGGAGCCAGGTAATCAGCGGTCAGCACTCAGCATTCAGCATTCAGTCCAAAACCAGCCATTAGCACTTAGCCTTTGGCACTTAGCCCCGGAAGATTGCTTTTGGGGAAGGAAAATGAGTGTGCGAACAGCCATCACTCTCGTGGGCCGAATGCTGATTGCTGAGTGCTGACGGCTATCTCGCCAGCGCCAGCACCCGCGCCGGCGCTGAGGAACTGCCTTGCAGCTTGGCGGGAGCCACCAGCACCAGACCCCCCGCTGCGGGAGCCTGCGCCAGGTTGGCGATGTTCTGAAGTTGGTACACGCTGTGGCTCAAGGTGAAGTTGCGCACCGGGGAACTGGCCACGCCTCCGGCGGCGATGCTGGCCGTGTCAATCCCCAATCCCACCACGTTGCGGCCTTGCACCAGAAACTGCGCCGCCTGCAGCGAGAAACCGGGAAAGTGCGCCACGCCGCTGCTGTCGTCATTACGGTAAGCGCGCTCTGAGTTCCAGCGCTCCGCCCAGCCTGTGCGCGCCATCACCACCGCACCCTGCGGAATCTGGCCATGTGCCTGCTCCCACTTGGCGATGTCGGTGACTGAGAGCTCATAATCAGGATCGCGGCGCGCCTGCGAGCGCACATCGATTACCGCCAGGGGCGTGAACAGGCGTTCCGGGGGTATTTGATCCACGCTCCACAAAGTGCCGGCAAAACGGGCCGGAGCATCCAGTCGCGTGGGGAAATGCACGGCTGCGCCGCCCTGTTCGTTGTGGCTGCTTATGGCGGCCACCGGCATAGGTTGCAGCGGAGAATTCTGGCTCAATTGGGAAATCGCGGTCTTGCTCCGGTTGATGCTGTGGGTCAAGTCAACAATGTGCGCAAAGGTTGCCGGCTGCGGGGCCTGCTCCGGGCGGTGCTGCGCAAACAGCAGCAGCGCCAGTGCCAGTGCGTAGCCAATCACAAAAGTTTTCCACTTCATCATGCATTCGGCCTGTAACTCGGGACTGGGAGAACTCGCGCACTGGGTGGCCGCGGGATCCGGCTCTTTACATCAGATGCGAGCCATATCGCCAAGTTTGATTAATTTTGGCGTCCAAGAAGAAGCTGGCGCAAGGAACAGAGGGACATGGACTTACGAGTGTGGGCAATGTGACGCGCATATTCTGTAACAGAGTTCCACTTCCGCAACAGCTTTCGCACTCACGCGCTCCGGGTTGCCTCAACAGAAACTCTGCTGTGCTGTTACCTTTGCTTTGCGCGCCGGGCGCGATGCGCTCTTCTTCCGTCCCGCCATAATTTGCTTCCGGCCCATGCCCGCGCCCGATTGAACGCGAGGTTCGGCCCCGGTGCGGCGCCCGGAATTGCCGCCGCTCATAGGTTCCGCGCCTTGCTGATGCGAGTGTTTGGCACAGAGGCTCCCGATCATGCATTCATCTGTTTGCTTGCGATGATGCCGATCTCCCAGGTGTGGCGGGCGAGGCGAGTGTCGTGACGATCAGAACAAGCCGGTCAACAGCAACGCCAGCAGCGCCGCGACGATGGTGCTGAGAAAATTCACCTGATCGTTGTTCAGCCGTTGGCGCCGTTCCAGCCATGCGCCCAGGTAGCTGTCGGCGAACATTCCTAATATGCCTGCCGCCAATACGGCTGCGATCCAGCGTCGCGGTATCAGGCCGGAGGCGGCACAAATTAGCGCCAGCAGGGCGGCGGCGGCGATCCCTGCCAGCGTGCCCGGCCAGCTGATGCCGCCATCGGTGCCGGCGGGCACCACCTCCCAGGTGGTAATCAGGTAGGCACGGGTCAAGGTGGCTTGGCCGTACTCGCTGGAGACAGTATCGGCCGCTGCCTCCGCCAGGGCTGCCGAGAGTCCCAGCAGCCACAGCTCCGGCCGCCGCGTCAGAATGGAGCCCACACCGCAGGCTGCGGCCGCTCCCAGGTTGGCCAGGACCTGGGACCCCGTACGCCCTCCCCGGCGCTCTGCAGTGCCCAGGAACTGCTTGTGGCGGTATCCCAGCCGGGTAGTCAGGAAAGCCAGCACAAACACGCCTGCCACCGCTGCAAAAGCCCCTGGGCCGGCGGTCACGAACAAAACCCAGGTGAGGATCACCCCGGCCACGGCCCCCAGCATGTCTACGGCATGCAACAACTTAGCCAGCACGCCGAACGCAAGCGTCACCGCCAGTGCCGGCAGAAAACGGTGCTCCAGGGCAGCGGCAACCCCGGGCTGGAGCCCGAAAAGCATAAATAAGTGCTCTGCAATCAACTACATACCTCAAACTTCCGGCGCGCTCCGTCGGCAGCCGGCCATATACCCCGAGGCGCTGCGCATCCTACCAGATGTGCTGCGAGGGTGACACAGGCACCTCGGAGGACACCTACGAGCGGGTATTTGCCTCACTCATGAGGCAGTGTAAACTGCTCTCCCCTGCAATCCGCAGGCATTCAGGAGCAAGACATGGCGGCTTCGGTGTGGTCGGGTTATTTAACGTTTGGTCTCATTTCCATGCCCGTACGGCTGTTTTCCGGGGCCCGCAGCAGCGGCATCTCGTTCAACATGCTGCACCGCGATGATCACGCCCGCGTTAAGCAGCAGCTTACCTGCTCCGCCGACGGCAAAGTACTGGAACGCAATGAGATCGTGAAGGGCTACGAGTACCGCAAAGGCGAGTACGTCATCATCGAGCCCGACGAGATCAAGAAAATCGAGCCCAAGACCGCCAAAACCATGGAGATCCTGGAGTTTGTGAAGTCGGAGGAAGTGGATCCCATCTACTTCGAATCTTCCTACTACCTGGTGGCAGAGGAGGCGGGCCGGCGGCCTTACGCCCTGCTGACCAAGGCGCTGGAAGAAACCAACTACGTCGCCATCGCCAAAATCACCATGCACAACCGCGAGTACACCGTGTTCCTGCGTCCCTACGCCGGCGGCATGATGCTGCACACCATGTACTACTCCGACGAAATTCGCGAAGTGGAGGATTTCGGGCGTCCCGATGTGGAGCTGAAGGATGCCGAGGTGAAGGTGGCGCACCAGTTGATCGAGGCGCTGGCCGACAAGTGGGATCCCAAAAAGTACTACGACACCTACGAAGCTAACCTGAAAAAGCTCATCGAGGCCAAGTTAGAAGGTGGCGAAGTGGCGGAGGTCGAGAAGCCGGCCAAGATGGCGCCAGTGGTGGACCTGATGGCAGCATTGAAGCAGAGCCTGGCGCAGATGGAAGGGAAGAAGAAACCTGCCGTGCGCGTGGCCGAGGCGCAACGGGCGTCCGAGACCCAGGTCAGCGGCGGCACAGAACATCACCGCTCCACGCGCCGACGGCGTACCGCGTAAAGGCAGTAGTCAGTGGTCAGTTACGCCGGCCTCCCGCCGGCTCTCGCGAGGGCGTTCCGCTCTCGGCTTATCCGGCCCGCACCACACCAGTAACTAACCGCGATCTTGCTCCCTGCGCGAATGGTGCAATAGTTCTGCCGCAGGAGACAAACGCGCATGAAAAATCTGCTGATTCTGGTACTGCTTCTGCTCTGCCTGCCGCTACTGGCCAGCCGCGAGCAGAATGTACTCTCACGAGTTGACAAGCTCCATCTGGGCGGACGCTACGACATTCTGGTGGTTCAGGATGGCGATACAGGCGCGCGCTGCTACGTGGTGACCGATAGCGATTCCAACAAGAACGAGAGCCCCAGCGCGATCAGCTGCCTGCCCAAGTCCACCCAGTAGGCCGCTCCATGCGGCCGCGCCGCGCGTAAGGCAGTCGCCAATTCTTAGTTGCCAGTCTCGCGGCTGTGTGGAAGCGCACGGCTTTCAGCCGTGCGAACCGAGGCGCCAATAGCAACCGGGCTTTAGCCCCGGTCGAATGCCAAGCGCACCGGGGCTAAAGGCCCATCGGACTTTGGCCCCCTTTTTCGCATGGCGTAAAAGGCAGGCGCTTCCACGGTAATCCCGAAAGAGCCTCCCGGGCCGGGGATCCTATAGGGCTGCTGCTGTGCAGTCGGGGCGTTGCTTGCCGTACGTTTCATTCGAAGCTGCGTCCTCGCCCGCCCCAGGAACCTGCCCTACTACTTCCCGGCAGGCGTTTTTCCACCGATTATCTGGATAAGACCCAGGACTCTCCGCGCGGGTCTGAGGAGAACCATGCTCGCAGCCCAACCGGAGCGGCGCCGCATGCAGCGCTGTGAACTGCAGGAGCCGGTGACCATCAAGTTCTGGGACCACGGCCCGCGGGAGATTACCGGAACCGTGCTGAATGCCAGCCCGGACGGGCTTTTCCTGCAATGCGAACGGGAGATTCCCGAGTACTCCGCGATGGAGCTGGTGTTTCTGTTTCCTGCCACCTTGCGCTCGCCTGGCGTTCGCTTTCTTTGCCAGTGCCGCACTGTGCGCCAAGTGCCGCTGCCGGACGGCCGGCAAGGGTATGCGCTGGCCATTGTGCGCACGGAGAGCGAACGGCTGGCGCGGCGGGAGGCGCAACCCAATTCATTCTGGAGTCCCGACTTTGCTCTGGCCGAACCATGAACCTTCCCTGGGGACGTACCCGCAAAATTGATGGCGGCGCAGAAGCGCCCCCAGAACGTCGCCGCTGTATGCGCCATCGCGTCCACGCACCCGCCTTTGCCAGCTTCGACGGCGTGACCGGCGGCATGGTGCTCGACCTGAGCGAGCAGGGCATGTCCATGCAGACGGCGGCGCCGCAGAAGGTCACGCGGCCCATCAACCTGCATCTGAACCTGCCTGATCCGGTCACCAACCTGGAAACCACCGGCTATATCGCCTGGGCCGATGCCTTCGGGCGCGCCGGCGTGCGTTTCTCTGAATTGCCGGAGGAACCCCGGCGGCGGCTCAATCAGTGGCTGGCTACCAATTCCGGGACTCCCAGCCGCACTGCGCCGAAGCTGGCGGTAGCGGAGCAGGTGGAAACACCCGTGCGGCCTCCGGATTTCCACGAGCCTTTGGCCATCAGTTTGGAACCGGAGGCGGCCGGCAGCCAGCGGGGGCCCGAATCCACCACCGCGCAGTATGAATTCGCGTCTCTGGGGCCGGACCTGGATGCCGCGCTGCGCATGATTGTCAAAAAGGTTTGCTCACTGACTCGCGCAGCCGGCGCCGCCATTGCCCTGGTGCAAAATGGCAAGATGGTTTGCCGGGCACGTACCGGCCTGATCGCCCCGCCGCTGGGCTCGCCCATTGACGCCAACTCCGGGCTTACCGGCGAGTGCCTGCGCAGCGGAAAGCCCCTGCGCTGCGACAACAGCGAAACGGACAGCCGGGTGGACGCCGAGACCTGCCGCCGCCTGGGCTTGCGCTCCATTCTGGCCGCTCCTATCCAGTATGAACGCGACATCGTGGGCGTGATCGAGGTCTTCTCAGGCGATGCTTTCGCCTTCGATGAAGGTGATGTGGCCGTGCTGCAACGCCTGGCCCAAACCGTGCTGCTGGCCATGAGCCAGGCGGAATCGCTAAACGTGTGCTGAAGCAGTTCGCCACAAGAAATTGACGATTGAAGAATGACGATTGACGATTAAATAGCCCAACGGTTGGCGCCTGGCGGTTTCCATTCGTCAATCTTCAATCATCAATCGTCAATTTTTTCGAGGCTTCTTTGACTTACGCTGCGGCCTGATGACTTGCCGGGACGTGGCATTCGGAAACACACGATCGAAAATCTTATCCACGTTGCGCAGCTGGCGCTCCAGGTCGAAGGCCCGCTCAATCTGCGCCCGCGGCACACGTTTGGTGATGTCCTTGTCCTTCAATACCAGCTCGCGGAAGTTCTTGCCCTCCTGCCAGGCGCGCATGGCGTGGCGCTGCACCATGCGGTAAGCATCTTCGCGGGAAACGCCGTGCTCCACCAGGTCGAGCAGAAGCTGCCCGCTGAACACCAGCCCGCCTGAGCTCTCCAGGTTCTGCCGCATGCGTTCCGGGTAGACAAACATGGTGTCCACCAGGTTAGTGGTCTTGGCCAGCATGTAATCCAGCAGGGTGGTGGAATCGGGAAGGATGATGCGCTCCACCGAGGAGTGGGAGATGTCGCGCTCGTGCCACAGGGCCACGTTTTCAAATGCCGCCTGGGCGTTGGCCCGCACCACCCGCGCCAGCCCGCTCACCTGCTCGCAGGTTACCGGGTTGCGCTTGTGGGGCATGGCGGAAGAGCCCTTCTGCTTTTCGCTGAAGTACTCCTCGGCCTCGCGCACCTCGGTGCGCTGCAGGTGGCGAATTTCGGTGGCGATCTTATCCAGCGTGCAGGCCACCACCGCCAGCGTGGCCATGTAGTTGGCGTGCAGGTCGCGCTGGATCACCTGGGAAGTGATGGGCGCCGCCTTCAGGCCCAGGCGGGCACAAATCTTTTCCTCCAGTTCCGGATTGAGATGGGCGAAGTTGCCCACCGCCCCGGAAAACTTGCCCAGCCGCATTTCCTCGGCCGCGCGCTGGAAGCGCGCCAGGTCGCGCTGCGCCTCGTCGTACCAGTTGGCCAGCTTGAGCCCGAAGGTGATGGGTTCGGCGTGCACGCCATGGGTGCGGCCCACCATGGGCGTGTCCTTGAACTCGAAGGCGCGGCGCTCCAGCACCTCGATCAGGTTGCGCAGGTCCTGCAGGATGATGCGTGACGCCTGGCCGATGAGCACGGCCTGGGCGGTATCCACCACGTCGTTGGAAGTCAGGCCGTAATGGAACCAGCGGGCTTCCGGGCCGACGATTTCAGCCACCGCGGTAGTGAAGGCGATCACATCGTGGCGCACTTCCGCCTCAATGGCGTGAATGCGCTCCAGGCTGAAGTCGGCTTTTTCACGGATGGCGCGGGCGGCATCCCTGGGCACCAGGCCGGCCTCCGCCAGGGTTTCGGTGGCGGCCACCTCCACCGCCAGCCAGGTGCGGAAGCGGTTTTCCTCACTCCAGATGCGCCCCATTTCGGCGCGGGTATAACGCGGTATCAAGGCCCCTCCTGAAATGTAAAGACCAGTGATTCTAAATGGTGGACCGCATTTGCCGGAAGCAAAACCCGGGCCAGGCCATCGGCAGGGTCGGCGAGGCCGATGAAAATGTCAGCCAGGGGATAAAGTCGCATTACGACACAGTAGTGACCTTGGTGCTGGCACCACAAGCCAATAAGAATCTTTTATGTCGTGATACGATACCGCATCCGATATAATCAAGGCAGCGGTGGAGCCATTATGGACATCAAAGCACATGACTACGAGTCGCTGGCCGAATTGCGCTACCAGATTCGCAGATTCCTCCGCTTCAGCGAACAGGTGGCGCGCAATGCCGGGCTGGAGCCCAGGCAGCATCAGTTGATGCTGGCGCTCAAGGGTTTGCCTAAGGAAACGCGCCCACGCATCGGGGAATTAGCCGAGCGGCTGCAAATCCAGCACCACAGCACGGTGGAGCTGGTGAACCGGCTGGCGGCGCACAGCTTTGTTAAGCGGCATCGCGGCGGCTTTGACCGCCGGGAGGTGCTGCTCTCGCTCACACCCAAAGGCGAACGCGTGCTGCGCGAGCTTTCGCTGCACCATCGGGAAGAGCTGCGCGACGCCGGGCCCAGCCTGCTGCGCGCCCTCAAGCAGGTGATGAACGGCGACAAGCGCCGGGGAAGGCGATAACCGCCGAGCCATTCTGCCCCTCTGGTTACTGGGACAAGGCATTCGGGCCACGGCAAAAAGGGGAACACCGATCGGGAAGTATGGGAACCAGTGTGAGCAAAAGGGTAAAGATACAAAATGGCAATGGCTCAGAAAAGCGATCCATAGGATCGCGCGATCGGCTGTTGGTGCTTTCCTCCCTGGGCATCGTGGTAGGAATTGCGGGCGGCCTGGTGGCCGAAGGGCTGTTGCGCACCATCAACTTTATTACCAACCTGCTCTACTGGCACCGCTTCAGTTCCGCTTATCTGCCGCCCAATCAGGCGCCGCATCAGTGGTGGTTTCTGTTGCTGCCCGCTGCCGGTGGCCTGCTGGTCGGACTGCTGATTAATTACTTTTCGCCGGAA
>DATJFA010000388.1:0-5334 GCA_035496015.1 Terriglobales bacterium
GACCACCACCGCGTCCAAGCCCCACTTTTCGAAGACGGCCAGCACTTCCTGCTCGCGGCCGTGGGAGGCCACCAGCAGCATGCGCTCCTGCGACTCGCTGAGCATGATTTCGTAGGGGCTCATGCCGGTTTCGCGCTGGGGCACGCGGTCAAGCTCGATTTCCAGGCCCACGTGACCGCGGGCACCCATCTCGCAGGTGGAACAAGTGAGGCCGGCGGCGCCCATATCCTGAATGCCCACCACGGCGCCGGTTTGCATGGCTTCCAGGCAGGCTTCGAGGAGCAGCTTTTCCAGGAAGGGATCGCCCACCTGCACGTTGGGACGCTTGGCTTCGGAAGCCTCGCTGAACTCTTCGCTGGCCATGGTGGCGCCGTGGATGCCGTCGCGGCCGGTCTTGGCGCCCACATAGATAACGGGGTTGCCTTCGCCAGCGGCCTTGGCGTAGTAGATCTGATCGCGGCGGACCAGGCCCAGGGCAAAGGCGTTGACCAGCGGATTGCGCGAGTAGCAGTCCTCAAACTTGGTTTCGCCGCCCAGGTTGGGGACGCCAAAGCAGTTGCCGTAGGAGGCAATGCCGCTGACCACGCCTTCCAGGATGGAGTGGTTCTTGTGAACCTCAGCCTGTGTAGGGACAGCCGCCCTCGGCTGTCCATCGCTCGGCTGTCCAGCTTTGATCGGCCCGAACCTCAATGAGTCCATGACCGCCACCGGCCGCGCTCCCATGGTGAAAATGTCACGCAGGATGCCGCCCACCCCGGTTGCCGCGCCCTGGAAAGGCTCGATAAAAGAGGGGTGGTTGTGGGACTCGATTTTGAAGGCGCAGGCCCAGCCGTCGCCGATGTCAATGATGCCGGCGTTTTCCCCCGGGCCCTGGACCACGCGGCGGCTGCGGGTAGGCAGGCGGCGCAGGTGCACGCGTGAGGACTTGTAGGAGCAGTGCTCGCTCCACATCACGCTGAAAATGCCCAGCTCGGTGATGGTGGGTTCGCGGCCCAGGAGTTGGCGGATTTTGTCGTACTCCTCGGCAGTCAGGCCGTGTTCGCGCACGACCTCAGGGGTAATGGCAGCAGGGCTGAGGACAGGACTCATTTGTGGGCTCGCGGAAGCTCTATTTTCTCATGGAGAAGCGGGCTGTGCTGCTGAATGTCGCATCTTGGCCAGCCCAAGAGTAACAGCAGGTCCTTCGGCGCTGAAGCGCCTCATGATGACAAAGGAGGCTGGAAGTGGTTTTTCTGGCCGAAACCCTCGCTTTCTGCGGCAACGCGGCCGGCCAATTTGGAGAAACGGCATGATGCACTTCAACGGAGATGATCATTGCCCCGCAACCGCGCGCAGGCGGGCGGCTGCGTCTTCAGGCGTGATATCGCGCTGGGGCATGGCAAGCAGCTCGTATCCCACCAGGAACTTGCGCACCGTGGCCGAACGCAGCAGAGGCGGATAAAAGTGCGCGTGCAGGTGCCACTCCTCGTGCGCTGCGGCGTTGGTTGGCCGCTGGTGGAAGCCCAGCGAATACGGAAAAGGAGTGTTGAACAACCGGTCATAGGCCTGCGTGAGCTGCTGCAGGGTCTCAGCCAGCGCCGTGCGTTCCGCGGCTGTGAGCTGATCCAAACCTGTCAGGTGCCGGCGGGGCAGCACCATGGTTTCGAACGGCCATACCGCCCAGAAGGGCACCAGCGCAATTACCTCCTTATTGTCCAGCACCAGACGGGCTTTTTGCCCGCTTTCCAGCTTCAGGTAATCGCACAGCAGGCAGGAACGGTTCGCATTCAGATACGCCTCCTGCGATTGTTGTTCCCTTTCAGGAACGTCCGGCATGCTTGAGTTCGCCCAAATCTGGCAGTGCGGGTGGGGATTGCTGGCTCCCATCATGACCCCGCGATTCTCAAAAATCTGCACGTAGTTGATTGCCGGCGCAGCGCCAAGTTCGGTGTATTGATCTGCCCACAGGTCCAAAACTTTGCGGACGGAAGCGGGATCGAGCGTGGCCAGCCTGAGGTCGTGACGCGGCGAGTAACAGATCACGCGGCAAATGCCGGGTTCACCGCGGGCGCGCATCAGGCCCCGCTGAGCGTGATCGAGTACGGCCTCGGAAGTCTCCGGCAGCAGCGCCGGAAAATCGTTCTCGAAAACAAAGGTGGAGTCATAGCGGGGATTCCGCACTCCCTTCGCGCGGGCGTTGCCCGGGCACATGTAGCAGTCCGGATCGTAAGCTGGGACCTCGGCAGGCGCGACCGGCTCCACCTGCCCCTGCCAGGGACGCTGCGTGCGCTGCGGCGACACCAGCACCCACTCGCCAGTGAGCGGGTTGAAGCGCCGGTGTGGGTCGCGGGTCAGGTCAAGCGCCATGTTGAAGGCTGTCATCCTGAGGGAACGCGAAACGAGCGCAGCGAAATGCGCGCGAGTCGAAGCCGTATCTCAGTAGTGTTCTCTGAGCCCTGACTGAAACATTATTCGGCATATCCATTGGGATGTTGCCTCCGCCACTCCCAGGCGCTGGCCACAATCTGCTCCAGTTCGGGATAGCGCGGCTGCCACCCCAGTTCGCGGCAAATCTTCTCCGAACTGGCTACCAGCACCGCTGGATCGCCGGGACGGCGGGGCGCGTCTTCTGCTGCAATAACATGCCCCGTCACTTTGCGCGCTACCTCCACCACCTGACGGACGCTGAACCCGCGGCCATTGCCCAGGTTATAGATCAGCTGGTCGCGGGTGGCGAGTGCGTTCAGCGCCAGCACGTGGGCGGAAGCGAGGTCGAGCACATGAACGTAGTCGCGAATGCAAGTGCCATCAGGCGTTGCGTAATCCGTCCCATAGATGGAGATGCTGGGGCGCTTACCCTGGGCCACCTGCAGCACCAGTGGGATCAGATGCGACTCGGGCTGGTGGTCTTCGCCCAGTGCCCCAGCGCCGCCGGCGGCATTGAAATAGCGCAGGCTCGCATAACGCAGCCCATGAATGCGGTGGAACCAGGCCAGCATGCGTTCCACCAGCAGCTTGGATTCGCCATAGGCGTTGGTGGGAACCAGCGGGGCATCCTCCTGAATGGGCGTGCGCTCAGGATTGCCGTAGAGGGCGGCGGTAGAGGAAAACACCAGGCGCTTGCAGTCGTGCTGCAGCATGCATTCCAGTAAGGTAAGCGAGCTGGCGGTGTTGTTGCGAAAGTAGCGCTCCGGGAAGCGCATGGATTCGCCGGCCTCGATGAGCGCGGCAAAGTGCATCACCGCTTCCGGCCGATGCTGCTGAAACGCGCGGCCAAGAGCTTCGCGCTCGCCAACCTCGCCGATTATGACTTCGGCGCCCTTGGGCACGGCTCGCCGATGCCCGTGGCTTAGGTCGTCATAGACAATCACCTGGTGACCGGCCCGCAGCAGTTCGGCGGAAACTATGCTGCCGATGTAACCCGCACCTCCGGTGACCAGAATTCTCATGCGGCTGACAGTGTAATGGCTGGCAGCGGACAGCACCTAATACACGGAAGAACCGCAACTTGAAATTCCGGCGTTCTCCAGGCCCAGAGAGGAAGTGATCGCCCCAGGCCTGCAAAATTTTGGGAATTCTCCGTGCCTCTGTGTCTCTGTGGCGAAGAGGTATCTACTCGTGGCGCAGGCTCTCTACGGGATCGAGCTGTGCGGCACGCGTGGCGGGGACGGTGCCGAAGAGCACGCCCACAAAGGTGGAAACCGCCAAAGCGATCACCGCAGACCAGCCCGAGACCGGGAGCCGGTAGCTGGTGACAAAGCGCACGGAAAACGGCAGGGCCAAACCAATAACGATACCCAGGAGCCCCCCACCCAGGGAAATCATGATGGCTTCCGTGAGGAACTGAACGCGAATTTCCGCGCGCGTAGCGCCCACGGCCTTACGTATGCCGATCTCACGAATGCGGGCGCTGACCGTGGCCAGCATGATGTTCATGATCCCAATGCCGCTGACCAGGAGCACCACCATGGCGGTGAGCAGCAGCACCAGGGTGAGGGCGTTAGCGGTTTTCGCCGCCAGCGTGAGCACCTGGGTCAGGTTGCTGAGGCCGTACACCGACTCTGGGCGGTGGCGCGATTGGATGACTTTGCGCGCCTGCTCCGTCACGCGCGGCACATCAGCCATATCCGCCACGCTGAAGTAGATCTGCTTGACCGTGGTTCCGTTTTCCGTGAAGTAGCGGCTTACCGTGTAGGGAATGAGGATGCTGTCCTGCGTGACCTCGGTCTGCCCGAATGTCTCCACTCCTTCCTTGAACGTTCCTATCACGGTGAACGGCAGGCCGCTCAGTTTCATGACCTGGCCGATGGCGTAGTCCTGCGAGCCGTAGAGCCGGTCGGCCAGTTTTTCCTGCAGCACGGCCACCTTGTTGCGCGCCTGCTCATCTTCATTGTCGAAAAATCGGCCGGCTACCACGTTGATGTTGCGGATATAGCGGTATTCCGGGTTTACCCCGAGGATGAGGACTTCGCGTTCCTTGCCCCCGGGGATAGGAATGCGGTCATTCAGGTTGACCACCGGGGTGGCGGCGGTTATCCCGGGCACCTGCTCCTGCACCGCCTGCATGTCGTTGACGGTGAGCGGGTCGGGCGGCGCGGCGTTCACGTGCTGGCTGCCGCCTTCGTACTCCGCCCACACCAGGTTGGAACCGATGCCCTGAATCTGCCGCAGGAAATACTGCTTGCCGGTGAGGCCGATGGTCACCACCAGGATCAGGGAGGCGGTGCCAATCACCATGCCCAACGCCGTGAGCAGGAAGCGCACTTTGTTGCTGCAGAAAGTGTCGTAGGCGAAACGAAAGATTTCGTCCAGCACCAGCGACGGTTTTTGACGTTCAGCCACGCTGCTATTCCCTATGGATGACGCTCAGGGCGCCTAAGCTTCAGGCTACACCCGATCCAGCCTGCTCCGGATGGGCTTGCCTTGCACCTGGGTGTACATACTTTTAGCGGCTTGAATCTAAGCCGCTGGTGCGCCACACTGGACCAGGCCCATAATTCCTAGCCCATGGAAAAGGTAATTACCACTGAAACCGGCGCCCCTTCGGCAGTTCCCGGTAGCCCTGCTCCCGCCTGCTTGGCGCTGGTGATTCCGACCCTGCACGAGGCTGCGAACATCCGCACCGTGCTGGAACGCATTGGCGCCAGCCTGGACCCGATGGGCCTGCCCTATGAGCTCATTGTAGTGGACGATGACAGCCAGGACGGCACAGAAAGTATCGTGCGCGGCATCTCGGCGCAGGATGCACGCGTCCGCCTGCTGGTGCGCCACGGGCAGCATGGGCTGGCGGGCGCCGTCAGCGACGGCTGGAAGTGCACTCAGGCTGACGTGCTGGGCGTAATTGATGCCGACCTG
>DATJFA010000389.1:0-4122 GCA_035496015.1 Terriglobales bacterium
CCATGGGCTGCACGCTCACGCCCAGGAAGTGGCCTGCGCCTTTTTTTTCGCGCACCCCGGCCTCGATGGCGCGGAAGGCCTTGCGCACCGCTTCCGCGTCCAGCAGGTTGAGCTGCACGCCGCCCACGTCGGTTTTATGGGTAATGGTTTCCGAGTGCAGCTTGAGCACCACGGGATAGCCGATTTCCTCGGCGCGCGCTACCGCCTCGTTCTCGCTGATGGCCAGCACGGTGGGCACGCAGGGAATGCCGTAGGCGGCGAGCACCTGCTTCGACTCCAGTTCGGTCAGCAGGGTGCGCCCTGTCTGCCGCGCCCGCTCTACGATGCCCCCGGCGCGCTTGCCGTCCGCCACCTCGCCATCGCCAGGCAGCGACGGGGTCTCATAAAGCCCGCGCAGGTTGTAGCTGTAGCGCCACATGTAAAAGAAGACGCGCGCCGCCGTGTCCGGAAAAGGGAACGTGGGGATGCCGGCGCGGTTCAGGATGTCCTGGCCCGCCGCCACCTCCGCCCCGCCCATCCAGCTGGCCAGCACCGGCTTGCCTGTGCTCTTGGCATAGGGCTTCAGTTGCTCGGCCGTCTGCGTGGGGTCGGTCATGGCCTGCGGCGTCAGGATGGTAAGCAGGCCGTCAATGTTGGGATCGTGGGCGGCGATCTCCAGCGCCTTGGCATAACGCTGCGGGCCGGCGTCGCCCAGAATGTCAACCGGGTTGTTGTGGCTCCAGTGCGGCGGCAGGAGCTCGTCGAAGGCCTTCATGGTTTCCGGCGAAAGCGGCGCCAGTTCCCCGCCCAGCCCGATGAGCGCGTCGGTGGCCAGCACGCCCGGACCGCCGGCGTTGGTCAGGATGGCCAGGCGCGGGCCGTGCGGCCGCGGCTGCTTGGAGAGCACGTCCGCCAAATAGAACACGTCGGAGATGGAGGTCACGCGCACCACGCCGCAGCGGCGGAACGCCGCCTCCAGCACTTCATCGCTGCCGGTCAGCGCGCCGGTGTGCGAGGCCGCCGCCACCGCCGCCGCTTCCGTCCGCCCCGCCTTGATCACGATGATGGGCTTGGTCAGCGAGACCTCGCGCGCCGCCGACAAAAAGTTGCGCGCGTTGCCCACCGACTCCATATACATCACGATGGAATGCGTGCGCGGGTCATTGCCCAGGTAGTCAATCAGGTCGCCCCAGTCCACATCCAGCATGGAGCCGATGGAGACGAAGGCGCTGTAGCCCACCATTTCTTTCTGGCTCCAGTCCAGCACCGCCGTGCACAGCGCGCCGCTCTGGCTGATGAAGGCCACGTTGCCAGGCCGCGCCATGGATTGCGCAAAGGTGGCGTTCAGCCCGCTCAGCGGGTTCATCACCCCCAGGCAGTTGGGGCCAATGATGCGCAGGGCTGTGCCCTCGATCTTCTCTAGGATCTGCCGCTCCAGGTCCTTGCCGTGCTCGCCGTGCTCCTTGAATCCCGCAGAAATGACGATGGCGCCTCTTACGCCCGCTTCCACGCACTCAGCGATCACCGCCGGCACCGTGTCCGCCGGGGTGACGATTACCGCCAGCTCCACCCGCTCCGGCACGGCCGCCAGCGACTTGTAGGCGCGAATGCCCAGCACGCTCGGGCGATTGGGATTGATGGGGTAAATCGTGCCGCCAAAAGGCGTGCTCAGCAGGTTCCACAGGATAGTTCGCCCCACGCTGCCCTGGCGCTCGGTGGCCCCCACCACCGCCACGCTCTGAGGCTTGAAAATCGCATCCAGGGGGTGCCCTTCCGCCCGCAAAACGTCCTGGGAACGGTCGCGCGCCGGCTTCGGCTTGGCTGGCTTCATCGCTGTGGTATCCATAATGACCTCAGTCTAGGAATTGAGAGGGTAGGGTGGATGTGTCCGTGGTCACACCCGAACAGTAAAATTATAAACCGCTAACCTGCTGGTATGTAGGCACTTACTATTGTTTTCCTGGGAGTCAGACTGGCAGTCTTCCCGATTTGGCACCCGCCCTGACGTCAATAAATTTGCCCTCCATCAGCAACTTTTGTTGGCCGCTCAGGTTTATATCGTCTGAGGACAATCACCTGCAAAGCGGTCCCAAGCAAGCGTGCGTCCTGAAGCCCGTAAATCTCTAAGGAGAGTTTAGGAAAATGAAGAAGCTGCTCACATTGCTGTTTGCTGCCTCGATGCTGCTCGGCGTGGCCGTGGCCCAGGAAGCTGGTTCCACCGCTGCTCCCGCCGCACCTCAGAAGATGTCCAAGGCCGAAAAGAAGGCTGCTAAGAAAGAGAAGAAGGCCAACAAGAAAGCTGCCAAGAAGGCCAAGAAGGAAGCTAAGTCCGACTCGCAGAAGTAGTTGCACCGGTTCTTAGACTCTCCCCGGCTTGCGGGCCGGGGATTTTTTTGCTTATTTTTGGAGGGTTTGAGCGCTAAAAAGGGCGTTCTGAGGGTGATTTTGGGGTCGGTTTTCCGGGTTTTCAGGGGAGCACGGGATTTTGAGCAACTCCCGATTTTTGTGATTCCAGGGTCAAATTCGTAGTAAAATCCGCGCATTATTGCTGCCTTTCCCGGGCAGCGTGGGGTATTCATAACGCCCGTTCTGGGCGCGTTCTATGTACGGCCGGTTCATTTTGGCCGGGGGGCTCTAAGGGCCGAGTCCGATTTGGTGACCGAATACCGATCACATAGGAAACCGGGAGGTAGTGTATGCAGCAGCAGGCCACAGGGACTGCTATTCCAGCCGTCGCCAGCAACAAATCAGATTGCCGCAAGGTGTGGATTCTAACCGGGTACGGGATTTCGTTCCTGGCCATGTGCGGAGTGCTGGCGTATTACTTTTCCGCGTACATCACTCATTAGGTCGATTGTCCACTAGCTGGCCAGCGCCGGCGGCTGAGGGATAAGTGTGCGGCGGCAATCAGCCGTGGAGGGGTTAGGGGTGGAGAGTCAGGGCCCATTCCGGACTTTCAGGCCAGCGGCACATGCCAGCAGCGACAGCGCACTGATCAACCACGAAGCGAGTTCTACGTTTCCCAACGGTAGCGTCAGGCGGACGTGGTGAGTTCCCGCGGGCACCGTGATGGAGATCAAACCTTCCGGCTGCGAAGGTCGCACGCTCAGCCACTCCCCGGTTTCATCCCTTGCGATCCAGCCCGGATAGAAAAACTGCCGCACCCGCAGCGGCCCGCCCGCGGCGCTGGTAGTCGTGATTTCAATATGCCGGTCAGCAAAGCTTGCCACCGCTGCCGTACCTCGGCTGTCAACAAATTCCGCCGGCGGGCGTTGTCCCAATTCCGCCAGCGCCCTGGGAGTGTACAGTTCCGGCGGAGTCCATCGTAGCCAGACGAAGCGCAGGGTGTCGTCTGCGAGCGCGACGTCGTCGCGCTTTGCCATCTCGTACCGCTGCAGAGCATACTGCCGCCAGACCTGCACATATGCTTCTCCCCACGGGACGAGCAGCAACACACCGACCGCGACAGCCACCCAATCGGTAACGCGAAGCCTGCGTGAGAACTGGGCGAGCGCCATGGCCAGCAGCGCTGCCACTGCGACACAGACCACGTCGTTAAGCCTCCAGGGAAACTGCAGCAACTCAAGGCCGGGCACCACCCGCCATACTCCGATCGAGAGGGGCGACATCAGAAACAAGGAAAGGACGCACACGCTGATCCAGAAGATGACCTGGCGGCGCTCGGAAGCACGCCATGCCACAAAAGCGGCACAGGCAGCAATGGCGATGGTGTCCAGAGTCACCCAAGTTAGGCGTGCGGCAAAATGTCCGCCGCCGTGCAGCAGCTCCTTTTCGAGCAAAACGTTTTTGGAGAACTGCAGAAAATCGCGCGCCAACACGTAACCGCCCTCGCTTAGGAAGCGGGAAGCGGAAATATTCGGTTCCTGCGCCAGGGCTGTGAACAGGTAGGCGGCCGAAACCCCCACGCCAAGCGCCATACCGGCTGCTGTCCTCAGCACATTCCGGACATGCTGGCCGCTCTCGCCAAGAATGGCTGCATAGACCAGCAGAACCGGCGAAAAAAGTACGACCGTGAACAAATGGCTGGCCACGAGCAGCGCGTATGAGATCGCGAGTCCGATTTCCGCATGCCGTCGTCTGGCCGCCACACCGTGAAGGAAAAATAAGATGAGTGGCATCCAT
>DATJFA010000390.1:0-5892 GCA_035496015.1 Terriglobales bacterium
TCGCTTCCAGAAGCTGAGTCTCGGCAGAATCCATAACACTCCTTCCCCTTTCCGCTTGTTTCGGCGTGGATCTTAAGAAAACACTTAGCGGCTGGCCAGGCCACCCGCGGTTTCAGCCCCGTCCATGACGTAAACGTGGCCGGTGGCGAAGGCGGCATCATCCGAGGCCAGGTACGCGAACAGCGCGGCAATCTCCTCCGGCTTCGCGTGCCGTCCCATCGGGATTTTGCGGTTCACCTCGGCCAGCATCTCATCGCTATATTCGGCGCGCTGCATGGGCGTGAGCACATACCCGGGCGCTACCGCATTCACCCGCACCTTGGGCGCAAGCTCCAGCGCCATGCTCTTGGTCAGCTCAATCACGCCCGCCTTGGTGGCGTTGTAATCGGCGTAGTAGGGATAGCCCATCATTCCATTGGTGGAAGCGGTCTGCAGGATCACGCCGCTTCCCTTCTCCATCATGTGCCGGGCCGCGGTCTGGGCCACGTAGAACACTCCGGTCAGGTTCACGGCCAGCACTTTGTCCCATTCTTCCGGGGTGATATCGAGGAAGTTGTGGCGAATGCTGATGCCGGCATTGTTGATGAGCACGTCCACCGCGCCCATCATCTGAACTGCTTTGGAAAAGGCCGCCTGCACCTGCTCCAGGCGGGCAACGTCGGCGTTTACCACACCCGCAAGCGCCGGCAGTTCGCGCAGGATGCGCTCGCCGGCTTTGACGTCGCGGTCGAGCACCACCACGCGTGCCCCCTCCTCCAGGAAGCGGGCAGCGGTGGCGGCCCCGATGCCGCTGGCGCCTCCGGTGATCAGGACGCGTTTATCCTTCAATCCACGCATGAACTCTCCGGTTGATTGCAACCCGCTGAGCGCTCCATCATACAGGGTACTATCCTTCGCCATGCTGTCTGCGTCGTAGCCGAAGCTTTGCGTAGCCGCAAACGCCGGGCGTCATGCTGAGGGCCTTCAGGCCCGAAGCATCTCGCGCGCAGGATCTACGAACATTACAGAACTGGTCTTTTCTCCCACCCTAGCGTATGGTTTTGCGTTCTCTCGCTCGCAATCGCAATGAAGGGCATTGGCACTGCACGCGGGATGCTTCGGGCCTGAAGAGTCTGCGTGAGAACGGAGAAATCTAAACTGCGGTGGAACAATACCGTCATTTTTGAGCCGCGGAGCGGCACCAGAATGTAGCCCCGGACGTTAGTCCGGGGTACAAATGCAGTAAATTCGTAGCCCCAGCGGGGCGAAAGAACGTTTTCACACAGACTCTGAAGGCCCTCAGCATGACGCCCTCCTGCGGAGGGCGTTTCGCGGGTCCCCGCACCACAGATTCTTTGTGTTCATGGAGCAATGAGGTGCTGATCAACACATGGCGGCGGTGGTTGTTTCTTGTCATCCTGACCGCAATCACGGCGGCCCCCGTCGCCCTTCTCGCACAAAAGTCGCCCGATTACAGCGGCGTTTTCCGCAAGCAGGACGTCATGATTCCCATGCGTGACAGCGTCCGCCTGCACACCGAAATCTACCTGCCTAAAACCATGCGCGCCCCGCTGCCCCTCATCCTGGAGCGCACGCCCTACGGCCTCGACGATGACAAGAAGGGTTTCAGCCGGGCGCTGGCCAGCTACGACGACCTGATCCGCGAAGGCTACATCTTCGTTCTGCAGGACATTCGCGGGCGTTACAAGTCCGAAGGCCAGTTCGTGATGAACCGCCCGCCGCGCGACCCTAGCGATCCCAAAGCCGTTGACGAGAGCACCGACACCTACGACACCATCGCCTGGCTCCTCAAAAACGTGCCCCGCAACAACGCCCGCGTAGGCATGCTGGGCATCTCCTATGGCGGTTGGCTCACCACCATGGCCATGCTCGACCCGCATCCCGCGCTAAAAGCGGTGTCGGAGCAGGCCTCCCCCGAAGACCAGTTCCTGGGCGACGATTTTCATCACAACGGCGCCTTTCGGCTCAGCTACGGCTTTGAATACGCCGCGCTGATGGAGACTACGCACGAAAATTTTTCCTTCAAGTTCGACCGTTACGACACCTACGAGTGGTATCTCCGCCTGGGTGCGCTCTCCAATGCCGACGCCCGCTACTTCCACGGCCAGCTGCCCACCTGGGAGGATTTTGTCGAGCATCCCAACTACGACGATTTCTGGAAGAAGCTTGCCTTCGGGCCATATTTGAAGAACCCGACCGTGCCCGACCTCAATGTGGCCGGCTGGTGGGATCAGGAAGACTTCTACGGCCCGGTAAAGATTTATGAATTGCTTGAAAAGAGCGATCCCAGGCATCTGAATTACCTTGTGGTCGGCCCCTGGAACCATGGAGGTTGGGCGCGCGGTCCGGGTAACAAGCTGGGGCCCATTGATTTCGGCAGCAACACCGGCCAGTATTTCCGTGCCAAAGTCCAGGCCCCGTGGTTCGCCTATTGGCTGAAGAATAAGGGCCAGCTGCCGTTGCACGAAGCGCTTACCTTCGAAACCGGCAGCGACCAGTGGAGGCAATACGATTCCTGGCCGCCACGCCAGGCCCAGTCCCGCAATCTTTATTTCCGGGAAGATGGCAAGCTGTCATTCGATGCCCCCGGCTCCAATGCCGAGGCCTTCGACAGCTACATTTCCGACCCTGCGCATCCGGTTCCCTACCGCCACCGGCCAATTTCGCCCACTTACCCCGGGCCGGGCTGGCCAACGTGGCTGCTCGAGGACCAGCGCTTCGCCCAGTCGCGGCCCGACGTGGCCACCTGGGAGACCGATACTCTCACGCAGGACACGACAGTGGCCGGCGACATCAAGGCTGACCTGTTTGCCTCCACCAGCGGCACGGACAGCGACTGGATTGTGAAGCTGATTGATGTTTACCCCGAAAACTACCTGCCCGACGCCAAGCTGGGTGGCTACCAGTTGATCATCGCCGACGAAGTTCTCCGCGGCCGCTTCCGCAACAGCTTCGAAAAACCTGAGCCGCTCGTGCCCAATCAGGTCACCGAATACAAAATTGACCTGCACACCAACGATCACACTTTTCTAAAAGGCCACAAGATCATGGTGCAGGTACAGAGCACCTGGTTTCCCATCATTGACCGCAACCCGCAGAAGTTCGTGGACAACATCTTCCAAGCAACCGACGCCGACTACCAGCCAGCCACGCAGCGCGTTTACCGCTCACGGGAGTATCCCTCGCATATTGTGCTGCCGGTGATGGCGGCCGGCTCGGCCCAGAGTGCGGCTGAAAAACAGTAGGGTGATTCTGTAGTGGAAGCGTGCGGCTTCAGCCGCACGAAACAGGGCTGGACTAGAAGGGGGCTTCAGCCCCGGCGCGCTGACCGTCTACTGCAGGCCATTGACTTAGTCTTGGCCGACAGCCGAGTGCCGCCTTTGCCTCGAGCCGAAAACTCTCAGTCCGTCGCTGTCGGTCTCCAGCTGCGCGCAGAGAATTTGGGTGGCGCAGCGCTTCAGCGCTGCATTCCCTTTCCTACTACCTTGTCATTCTGAGGAGCACGAACCGAGCTTGCTCGGCGAGTGCGACGAAGAACCTGCTTTAGGGCTTTTTCCCTGCTCGCACGCCGCAAGCCGACGGCCGAGACCTGGTTTAAACCAACCCGTGTAATACAATTCTAAATTCGCTGCCGACAATCAACCCCCCGCAGCGCACGTATGAAAGGCATCGCCGAACTAGCCGAGGCCAAAACGTCTTATTTGGCGGAAGTGCGCGATGGCCTGCCGCTTTCGCGTGATATGGCCATCGAACTCCTGCGCGTTGATGAGGTTCTGCTGCCCGAGTTGCTGCGTGCGGCCGTGACCATCAAGCAATGCTTTAAGCCGCACCCCATAACTTACTCGCGCAAAGTTTTTATTCCTCTCACCACCCTTTGCCGTGACTATTGCGGCTACTGCACCTTTCGCCGCGATCCCGGCCAGCCCGGCGCTCACACCATGTCGCCCGAAGAAGTTTTGGCGGTGGCCCGGGCCGGTGAAAAGCTGGGCTGCACCGAGGCGCTTTTCAGTCTGGGCGATAAGCCCGAACTGCTCTTCCCCGAGATGCGCCAGCGGCTGCGCGAACTCGGCTACAACTCCACATTGCACTACCTGGAAGCAATGTGCCAGCTGGTCCTGCGCGAAACTCGCCTGCTCCCGCACGCTAATCCCGGCCTGATGAGTGCGCAATGGCTCAAGCGCCTGGCAGCGTACTCGCCCAGCCTGGGCCTGATGCTGGAGACTACCAGCGAGGCTCTGCTTCGCCCCGGCGCGGCCCACGACAGTGCGCCCGACAAAGTTCCCGCCAAGCGCCTGCAGGTACTGGAAGACGCCGGCAGAATCGGCATTCCCTTCACCACCGGCCTGCTCATCGGTATCGGCGAAACCCTGGAAGACCGGGTTGATACCCTGCTCGCCATCCGCCAACTGCACCAGCGCTACCGCCACATCCAGGAAGTAATCGTTCAGAATTTCCGCGTAAAGCCCGGCATCCCCATGCACAACTGGCCTGAGCCCAGCCACTCGGATATGCTGCGCACCGTGGCGGTTGCCCGCTTACTGCTCGGCAACATGAACATCCAGGCTCCGCCCAATCTCACCGCTCCCGATTATGATTCCCTGCTCGATGCCGGCATCAATGATTGGGGCGGGGTCTCGCCTCTAACTCCCGATTTCATCAATCCCGAAGCGCCCTGGCCTCATCTGCAGGACTTGGAGGAGCGCACCCGCGCACGAGGTTACGAGTTGAAGCAACGTTTGCCGGTTTACCCGGAATTTATTCACGCGGCGTGGACCACCGGCTCCGCGTTGCTGCGCACCAGACTCGCTGCCATAGCCGACAGCGAAGGTTACGCCCGGAGTGCTGCATGATCACCGTGCTCACCGGCGGCACCGGCGGCGCCAAGTTTGTGGACGGACTGCGGCAGTTGCTGCCTGCCCGCGAACTTACACTCATCGTCAACACCGGCGACGACCTGGAATGGTGGGGCCTGCACGTCTCCCCTGATCTCGACTCCATCATGTACGTCCTCGCCGGTATGTTGAGCCGCGACCGCGGCTGGGGCGTGGACGGCGATACCTTCGAATGTCTGCAAGCCATGCGCCGCATGGGCGCTCCTGCATGGTTCAATGTCGGCGACCGCGACCTGGCTACGCACCTGATGCGCACGCAGCTGCTGCGCTCCGGACGCACCCTGACGCAAGCCACCGCGGAAATTGCCGCCGCGCTGGGTGTGCAGTCACGTATCCTGCCCATGAGTGATGCGCGCGTGGAAACGCGAGTCGCAACGCCAGACGGTGAGCTCAGCTTTCAGGAATACTTCGTGCGCGACCGCTATCGGCCCCAGGTGCGCGGCGTGCGCTTCGTCGGCGCGGAGCAGTCCACTCCGGCCCCGGGTGTGCTGGAGGCAATCAGCAGCGCCGATGCGGTGGTCCTCGCCCCCAGCAACCCCATTACCAGCATTGGCCCTATCCTGGCCGTGCCCGGCATCCGCAAGGCGCTGTGTGAAACTCAGGCACCCGTGGCCGCTATCAGCCCAATCGTGGGCGATGCCGCCGTCTCCGGCCCGGCCGGGGCCTTAATGGCCGCCCAAAAGCTCGCCGTCTCCGCCTCTGGCGTGGCCCAGGCCTACGAAGATTTTCTGGACATGCTGTTTGTAGATGAACGCGACGCCGCCGCCGCGAGGGTGCTGGCTCAAACCGGTCTGCATGTTCACTGCGCCCGAACCATCATGACGACCGCGGACGACAAGGCCGCGCTCGCCGCTACTGTCCTCGAACTCGTAGCCGCTTCGGCCACGCGCGCCGGATAAGCTCATGATTCTGGTCCCGGTAAAAAATTTCGAAAACGCCAAGGAGCGGCTCTCCCCCCTCCTCAGCCGGGCCGAGCGGCGCGCCCTGGCGGAAGCCATGC
>DATJFA010000391.1:0-4894 GCA_035496015.1 Terriglobales bacterium
TCGCTGACGTCGGCATTGCGGCCAAATGCCATTGAACTCTTTACGTAGGAAACGCCACTTTCCTGCAGCGCGCGGTAAATGGCTCTGGCCTGAACCAGCGTGGAGAGTTCCTGCTGGGCTGCGTTTCTTCCTTCCTCATACCCCGGCAGGCGGCGCCCGGGTGCGAATTCCTTGGCCCGGCTCAGCACCTTCTCCACCATCGCATCGTGCGGCGTGACCCAGGACGCGATAAAGGGCGCGTATTCGAACTTCGGACCCCAGTAAATATCGTCGGCTGAGCGCAGGCGCACCGGGGCCGTGCGCGTGAACAGCAATTGGCCGCGGGCATCGCGCACTTTTATAAGGGCGGTGGCGGCTGTAATCTCCCGGTTGTTATACAGGCGCGAATAGAAGGTCGGAGCAAAGAAAAATGTGTGCACCGCGCCCGCTTCCACGTCCACCGTCTGAATTTCCTCGTCACTCCAACCCAGAATTTGGACGGCAATGTGGTTTTCCAGGCGATTGGCGGTGGAGTTGGCGATACTGATATCCACCGTGCCCCAGCTCCGGTCGTCAGGCTGTTGCAGCGAGGCATAATTGGCGAAGACCGGGTAAACCTCTCCGTCCAGCCCTACTTTGATCTGATAAGTCGGTTCAGTGGTGCGCGCTTTTAGCGCCGGGGTTACCGTGCTCTTGCTGGAGTCTACCGGAGGAGCGGCAATCACGCTGGACACCGCCACAAGCAGCACGAGGGCGGCTGTCCCCAGAACAATGCGGCCAGAGTTTTGGGTGGGCACACTTCAGCTTAGCCTGCACCCGGCCTGATGCAATCGAGGATTAGCCTTAGATTGTTAGTAGCTTGGTTCGTGGCTCGGCTTTCCGCTCTTGACTGTCGCCGCCGGTTGCATCAATCATCGCCCGCGTCTTAAACTCATAAAACACCTACTTCGTATGTCTGCAACTTCAGGGGCTATACTGCCGGCAGCGCATAACGCTGCGCGGGAGAGTCTTGTAGCAGCAGATCAAATCCGATGATCAACGGCAAGCGCATCTGTGTGGTGTTGCCCGCCTACAACGCGGAGCAAACCCTGGAGCAGACCGTCCGGGAACTGCCCGACCTGGTGGACATCCGCATTCTGGTGGATGACTACAGCACTGACCAGACGCTGCAGGTC
This sequence comes from Terriglobales bacterium, assembly GCA_035496015.1. Lineage (GTDB taxonomy): Bacteria > Acidobacteriota > Terriglobia > Terriglobales > Acidobacteriaceae > JAICWP01. The sequence goes on from DATJFA010000391.1 coordinate 1,155, forward strand.
GCGCACCGCCTGGGTCTCCACACCTACGTCCACGACCGCAACTACGGATACGGCCGCAACCAGCAGACCTGCTACCGCGAAGCTCTGAACGCGGGCGCCGATGTGATCATCATGGTGCACCCAGACTACCAGTACACGCCTCTGCTGGTAACCGCCATGGCCAGTATGGTGGCCCACGGAGTCTATGACGTGGTGCTGGGCTCGCGCATTCTGGGCGGTGGCGCGCTGCGCGGCGGCATGCCGGTTTACAAGTACATTTCCAACCGCTGTCTCACCCTGGTGCAGAACTGGTTTCTGGGCGCCAAGCTTTCCGAATACCACACCGGGTATCGCGCTTTCAGCCGCCGGGTTCTGGAGGAATTACCGCTGCTGGAAAACTCCGACGATTTCGTGTTCGACAACCAGATGCTGGCGCAGTGTGTCTTTTTTGGCTTCCACATCGGGGAAGTCTCCTGCCCCACCAAGTACTTCCCGGAGGCCTCCTCCATCAACTTCCGCCGCAGCGTGAAGTACGGGCTGGGGGTGCTGGCCACCTCGCTGCAGTACGGCCTGCAAAAAGCCGGGGTGGCCCGTTTTCGCATCTTCAACCCCGCCGGCCGCAAGCTGGAAACGGCCGGCAAAAGCTACTACGCGCGAGGTGCCGAACACAGGCTTTCGGCAACCTAGGCGGAATACTTGCGCCAACTCCCTTTTACCTCCAAGACCTTCGCCGCGCTTCTGCTCCTTACCTTGGGAGCGGTAGCGGTTGCCGGTTACCATCCCGCTGTCGAGGATGCCGAGATTTACCTGCCCGGCGTTCTCAAAGTCCTTAATCCCCAGCTTTTCCCTTACAACCAGGGATTCTTCGCTTCGCACGCCCACCTGACGCTCTATCCCAACCTGATCGCCGCTTCCGTGCGCCTCTCACACCTGCCGCTCGACTACGCCATGCTGCTGTGGCAGTTGCTGGCGGTTTGGCTGCTTCTTTTTGCCTGCTGGCGGATCAACCGGCTGTGCTTTCCCAGCTCCCGCGCTATCTGGGGAGGCGTGGCCCTGGCCGCTGCCCTGCTCACAATTCCCGTAGCCGGCACTTCGCTCTACATCCTGGACCAGAACGTAAACACTCGCACGCTCTCCACGCCCATGATCCTGCTGGCTATTGTCAATGTGGTAGAGCACAAGTGGCTGCGCGGCCTGCTATGGATTGTGCTGACCGGCCTGATTCACCCGCTCATGGTGGTGTTTGGCGCGGCTTATATGTTTTTTGTGATCTGGATGGAGCGGCGCGAGCTTGCTCCGCTAGCGGCCCTGGCTCTGCTTCCCCTCGGCTTTTTCCCTCCCGTGACGGAGGCCTATCGGCAAATTCTGAACACGCGCGAGTATTTCTTCCTGTTGCGCTGGGAATGGTACGAGTGGCTGGGACTTCTCGGTCCTCTCCCCATATTGTGGTGCTATGGGCGGATTGCCGGCTCCCATCAATTGCTGGTTCTAAAACGCTTGTGCTCGGCGCTCATCGTTTTCGAATTGGTGTTCTTCGCCGCCGCCCTGGTCGTTACCATTCCGCCCCAGTTTGCCAACCTGGCCGAGTTGCAGCCCATGCGGGCCCTGCTCCTGGTCTACATCTTCATGTTCCTGTTCACCGGCGGGCTGCTTGGACAGTGGGTTCTGGCAGACAAGGCCTGGCGCTGGCTGGCCCTCTTTCTTCCTCTCTGCTTCGGGATGTGGTACGCCCAGCGGCAGTTGTTTCCCGCCAGCCCGCATTTGGAATTGCCCTGGACCAGCAACCACAACCAGTGGGTGCAAACTTTCGAGTGGACCAGAGAAAACACGCCAGTGAATGCTTATTTTGCCCTTAATCCGTTGCACATGGAGCTGCCCGGTGAAGACCAGCACGGGTTTCGGGCAATCGCGGAGCGCAGCATGCTCGCCGACGGTCTTAAGGACAGCGGCGCCGCCAGCATGTTCCCGCAGCTGGCCCCAGAATGGCAGCGCCAGACCCAGGCACAGAAGGGCTGGAATAACTTCCAACTGACTGATTTCGAACGCTTAAAGGCGCAATTCGGGGTCAATTGGGTGGTAGTCGAGCACCCTGTGGCCGGTCTGGAGTGCCCCTACACCAACGGAGAGTTGCGGGTGTGCAGGATCCCGCAGGCTCCCGTAGGAGCTAGATAGTTCTCTAGCTTCCTAGCTCAAAGAAACGACGGCGTTTCCCCCTGCGGGGTCTTCGGAGCCTTAGGTAGGCGGTCAGACAGCGAGAGAGCTACAAAAGCAAAGGCCGGGCTGGTTGGCCCGGCCATCAGGATTCGAATCCGGTTAACGATTGCTGCTGCCACATTGCTCTCAACTCCGGCGCCAGGGTGGCGGCCATGCACCGGTTGGGCTTGCGCTTAATTCACCAGCGCTATGCTTTCCAGTTCCTTCTGAATCACTTCCAGGTTGCAGCCGGAGCCTTCCACCCGGCTGGCCGCATCCCTGGCCGCATCTTGGGAAACTCCGTAGCCACGACCCATGAGGAAGACTTGCAGCAATTCCGCAGCTTCGCGGGAATCGATGCCTCCCTGCAACAGGTCGCTCCTCAAAGCCGCCAATTCGGTCACATTGAACTTCTCGTCCGTCATGGCTATCACCTCCGACCCGTGCTTCTTACTGGCAATTAGACTCCGCAGACTGCACCTTTGTTGCAAGCAATTTGAATGCCGTAAGTGCCCCACTGCAGGGTTTTATTTCACCAGCGTTTCTATGCTCTTAAACCCTTGATGCGGAAGGGAGTTGCGGACGACAAGTTACGCCACATGAAGGACTTGGGAAAGGAGCGGGACTAGGCCGGGTGGGCCACCGCTCCCGAACTGACACAAAAAAACACGCCTCCCTGCCGGTAAATGGCACCCCCTCCGGGCAGCCTAGGAGGTTTCGATAACCGCCTCATCTACCAGCAGAACGGGGATACCGTCGCGGATGGGGTATACCCGGTGGCACTCACCGCATTGCAGGCTTTCGCCTTCATGCTTTAGGACCAGGCGCTTCTTGCAGACGGGACAGACCAGAATTTCCAGCAGCTCTGGGGAGATCATGGCGAAATGATTTTACTCCTCTAGGATTGCGGGAGCGTCCCATTGTGAATCGATCGAGCGCAGGTTTCCCGGATTGGGCTTGGGAGAGTCTCCGCCTCGGCAGATTTCCTCCCCGGGACTCCTGGCACCCGGGGTTTATCCTCCGGGAACAATCAGTGATGATTTAAAATTCGAGTTTCCAACCGGAACCAAGAGGAGTTTATGGCGGCCACCATCCTGGACGGCAACAAGATCGCCGTGGAAATCAAGGCGGAAGTGGCGCAGCAGGTACGGGAGATGACGGCGGCGGGCTTGCGGCCGGGGCTGGCGGTGATCCTGGCCGGCAACAATCCCGCCTCCGAAATTTATGTGCGCGGGAAGGTGAAGAGTTGCGAGGAGCTGGGCATCTACAGCGAAAAGCATGCGCCGCCGCAATCGGTAACCACCGCTGAACTGCTGGAGCTGGTGCGCGAACTCAACCGGCGCGATGAGATTGACGGCATCCTGGTGCAGCTCCCGCTGCCGCCGCACGTAGACGCCAAGGCGGTGCTGATGGCGGTAGACCCGGCCAAGGATGTGGACGGCTTCCACCCTATGAACGTCGGCTTCCTTTCCACCCAGCGCCCGGGGCTGGTGCCGTGTACGCCGGCAGGCATAATTGAAATCCTGCAGCGCAGCCAAATTGCCATTGCCGGGCGCGAGGCCGTGGTG
>DATJFA010000392.1:0-6133 GCA_035496015.1 Terriglobales bacterium
AGAAATTCGGTTTTCAGATTGTGAAAATCGAAGCGGACCAGGTCCTTCACCGCTTTTTTCACGGCGTACTTGTCGCCCAGCTTGTCGAAATAGCGCAGGCGGTAGGCGAAATCCACGGCTTCCATCTGAACATCGGTGTAGACGCCGTCCTGGGCCGTGCGCAGGGCGGTATAGCTGATGTCAGAAGCCAGCACCTCCACCTTCCATGGTGGAGGCACCAGCGGCTTGGGAGTGGGTGTTTCGTAGGGCAGAGGATTGCGCAGGTAGTAATAGGAGAGGGCGTCGCACATGAGCATGGCGACGGTATAGGGCTCCTGGCCGGTGGAGCAGCCGGCGCTCCAGACGCGCAGGCTGCAGTCGCGGCGCTCCTGCTTGCGCTGCAGCAATTCCTCCATTATCACTTTGTGAAACAGATCAAACTGGGCTTTGTTGCGGAAGAAGCTGGTCTCGTGGATGGCCAGGTTTTCCAGCAGCACCGACATTTCGCGCTTGCCTTCGCTGCTGGTGAGCAGGCGGTAATAGCTGTAGAAGGATTGCGTCTGGCAGGCGCGCATGCGGCGCAGGAGGCGGTCCTGCAGGAAATGGGTGCGGCGCTCGTCAAAGTGCAGGCCGCATTCCTGGTAGACGAGCACCTGCAGAAGCTTGAGTTCGCTTTCGCTGAGCGAGCCCGCGGGGGCCGGGGTGCTGATGGGATCGTCCAGTTTCATTTGCCTCCAGCCTGAGCCCGCAGCGAGGCGGGCAGGTAGAATGATTCGCTCGCGAGATGCGCTTCCGCTTCCAGACGGTTTTGCGGTTCGGCCGCGGGCAACAGCCGCGCGAGGTCAATGAGAATGATCAGCCGTCCCTGCAGCTTGCCGACCCCGGTCAGGCAGTTCAGGCGGCCTTCCTGTACCAGAGCAGGCGGGGATTCAATCTGGGAGCGCGGAATCTTGAGCACCTCAGAGGCGGAATCCACCACCAGGCCGAGCAGCTTGCCATTGACCTCGGCAACCAGAATGCGGTTCCGGTTACTGGGCTGAGCGGAGGCTTCGCCGAAGCGCTTGCGCAGGTCAATGATGGAAACGATTTTGCCGCGCAGGTTAATAACGCCTTCCAGGTAGTCGGGCGCATCGGGCACGGCGGTAATTTCCGGCACGCGGACGATTTCGTGCACGGCGGTGATGGGCACGCCGTAGGTCTCGCGACCCACCCGGAAACCGACAATTTGCAGGTCCTTTTCCATACAACTCCGTCAGGCTCGAGAAGCGGCGGCCGCGGCCCGGCGCTCGGGAGCGCTTCTGGCCGCTTCCAGAATGGCTTCCAGCACGAAGCGGTCCATGGCCTCAAGCAGAGAGCGCGCCATCTTCGACATCTGCTCCGCCGAGGCTGCCAGCTCGGTGGAGCCGGAAGTGCTCTGCTGCACCAGTTCGCGCATGCGCTCCATAGCCTTGACCACGGCCTGCGCGCCGGAAGCCTGTTCTTCCACCGAAGAGCTGATCTCGTGCGTGATTTCGTTCAGGCGGGTAGTGGCTTTGGCAATCTGCGACGAGCCGTGCGACTGCTGGTTGGTAGCAGCGCCAATTTCCTGCGCGAACTTGTAGACTTCGGTGACCACATTGGAAATCTTCTTCAGTGCCCCGTTGAGCTCCTGACCCAGGGTAAGGCCCTCGTTGACGATGGCGGTGCTGCGGTCCATGTTGTCCACCGCCTTGCGGGCTTCGCGCTGGATGCTCTGGATGAGGTCGGAGATTTCCTTGGTGGACTGCGCCGATTTTTCCGCCAGCTTGCGGACTTCGTCAGCCACGACAGCGAAGCCGAGGCCGTGTTCGCCGGCGCGGGCGGCTTCGATGGCGGCGTTCAGGGCCAGCAGGTTGGTCTGCTCAGCCAGGTCGTCAATCACCTCGATGATTTTGCCGATGTCGTCGGCGCGCTGCCCGAGCACATCAATGATGTCGCCGGAGGAACGGATGGCCAGGTTGATGCGGTTCAGTCCGTCCGTGGCCTTGTCCATGGTAGCGATTCCGTTGTGCACTTCCTCGCGCGAGCGGTTGGAGATGTCGAGCAGGACGCGGGCGGTATCGGCCACGCGCTGGATGGAAGCGACCATCTCGTCAATGGAGGCGGAAGTTTCGCTCACGCTGGAAGCCTGCACCTGCGTATTTTTCACCATGTTCTGCACGTTGATGCTCATCTCGTGCATGGTGCTGGTGACTTCATCAATGGCGGAGGAAGCCTGCAGGCTGATCTTGGCGGACTCGTCAGAGGCGCTGGCCACCTGGTTGGAGCCGCTGGCGACCTGGGAAGCGCCGTCGCGCACGGAGCGCACGAGAGAGCGCAGGCCGTCCACCATGCGGGTAAATGCGTTGCCCAGCATGTCGTGGCGGGAACGCGGCGTAACTTTGACGGTGAGGTCGCCGCCGGCAATGGCTTCCGACACGCTGGCCATTTCCCTCAAGTACGTGACCATCTTATTGAAGGTGCGGGCGAGGGCGCCGATTTCGTCGTCATTCTGGACGTCAATTTTGTGGTCGAGTTCGCCGGCGTCGGCAATCTGGTTGGCCACCCGCATCAGGTCGTTGAGCGGATCGGTGATGGACTTGGCGGTCCGGTAGGCGATGGCAATGCCCAGCAGCAGGGCCAGAAGAGTGCCGGTGATGGCGACGGCAGAAGTGGCGGCGGCGGCAGTCTCATCGGACCTGCGCCTCTCATCCACTACTTTTCGGTTTTCGCTGTCGGCTACGTCCAGGGCGCCGCTGGAATTCTTGATCCAGGAAGCCGCGTCTTTCTGCAAATAGAAAATCTGTAACTCAGCGACGGTGGCGTTGCCGGCGTCCACATCCTTACGCTTGGCGACCAGGGGCTGGGCAAACTGGCTGGCCCAGTCGTGTTCGAACTGCGCCACCTTGGCTAAGGCATAGCGCTGCTGGTCAGAGTTGGCCTTGTTACGGGCGTCAGTGATCAATTCCTGCAGCTTGGCGATGCCGTCGTACATCTTCTCCATTTCGCGGGTATCGCCGCTAAGCAGGTAGTTGCTGAGGAAAAGGCGGTTCTGCATCATCTGGAAGCGCACGGAGTCGGTGGCTTCGGCCATGGCCAGGGACTGGGCGGCGGCGGTCTTGGCGGCGTGCTCGCGCTGCACGGCGATCATGTTGACCAGGAAAAGCAGCACCACCATGAGCAGGATGGCGCCGAAATTGGTGTAGAGCCGTTTGCCGATCGTCATGCCACACTCCTCGCCTGGCAGACCTGCTTGAGCCTGCCCTGGCTGCGGCCTGCGCTGGGCGCGAGCTGCTTGGCCGCGGACCGCGAATGGGTGAAGCCGCTAGCGACGGGTTTCCCGGGAGAAACTCATGCGCAAGTCCGGCGCCAGCTCGCGGGCACTGGTTACCGTTGGGGACCATCATCCAACCCTGGTGTGTTACCAGCAACTTACAAAGGTAACCACCGTACTGCCCAGATTACGGAGAGGACTTGGCAGACATTGGTTCCCAGCCGCAATGGCAGCACAGGGCTGCATTTCGGCTTGGGATGGCCCGAAAGGGCGGTTCCAAGTTTGAGACGGGGCGCGCAATTTGCTTGACTCAAAATGAGATTCCAATGTACTTTCCCCTATAACTATAAGTAGATAAACAATTTGGGTGAATAAGGCAGCGGCAGCGCATGCGTCCTGGGAATACGACTGTGCCTCGAGGTGCTGTTCCCCGGTTGCACAAGTCTTTTCAGCAGCTGCTGCTGGAGTTCTCTCTCGCGGGTTCTCTGCGCAGCACCCCTGAGTCGCTAATCCGGCTGTTCTTGCGTTCAACGCGTGAGTTCTTCGATGTGCAGGGCGCGTATTTCTGGCGCAAGGCGGGACCGGATGTGCTGGTGGGGGAAGAGGCCGATGGCCACATGGCGGAGCAGTTTCGCGGGACCCGCCTGAATCCGCAGCAGAGCGCAGTTACCCTGGAAGCTGCGAGCAGCAGCAAAACCGTTTTCAGAAATGAAATAGATCCTTCGCGCTATCCCATGGCGGCGGAGTATCACGCCTGTTCTTTGATGGCGGCGCCGCTGGTGGTGGCCGGCGAGGTGGTGGGGGCGGTCGCCTTTCTGAACACGGAAGACGCACATTTCTTTAATGATGACATGGCGGCCAAAGCCACCATCTTGGCCGGCCAGCTGGGGAGCCTGCTGGAGGCACAACGGCTCTATGCGACGGCCAGCGCGCGGGCGAACGAACTGCACCAACTGCTGGAAATTTCCTCGGAACTGGGCGGCAGCAGCAAGCTGGATGAGTTCCTGAAAAAGTTTGTAGTGCGGGCGGCGGAATTCCTCGGCTTCGGCCGGGCTTACATTGCGCTGCTGGAAGGCGAGAACTGTCAGGTGCGCTGGGTGGCGGAGAGCGGTGAAGCGCATCCCGTGGAGGTGAGTTTCCCTTCGGACGCGGCGTCGCGAGTTCTGGGCTCGAAAGAAGTGTTCTGGACGGACGACATCCGCCAGGTGCCCGATGCTGACCAGGAGAGTGCGGCCCTGCACAATGTTCGCCAAGTTCTGACGGTGCCGCTGCTCAGCTCCGAAGGGCGGACGCTGGGCATGTTTGGCGTGCTTGACCGGCTCGACGGGGAGAACATTTCTCCGGAAGACATTCGGCGCGCCCGCGCTCTGGCCGCTCCGGTGGCGGTGGCGCTGGAGGCGGCGCGCAATCTCCATCTGGCCAAAGAACACGGACATCGCGCGGAAGACTTGATGGCCATGGCGCTGGAACTGAACTCGCTGCTGCGCCTGCCGGAATTTGCCCAGAGCTTTACGGCGCGGGCGGCGGAGATGCTGGGAGCGGCGACTGCGGCGCTGGCGCTGCCGCAAGGGCAGCACCTGGAAATCGTCGCCCTGAGCGGCTCCCAGCCGGCTCCGGACAAGGGCGTGCAGCGGCGGCTGGCAGTTGCGCTGAACGACGTAGTGGCCGAGCGCCGGGAAGGGATCATCAGTGGCGGGGCCGCCGACTTGCTGGGCCACGTAGCCATGAGCCTGCAGTGGGAGGACGTAGCTGTCGCCTGCCTGCACGGGGCTGACGGCGAGCTGGTAGGGATCCTGTGCCTGGCCAACCGGGGCAAGCCGCTGGCTGCCGAGGACCGGAACCTGCTGCAAGCCCTGGCAGGGCATGCATCGGTGGCGCTGGAAAACGCCCGGCTGTTCACGCGCATGGACCAGGCCAACCGCCATTGGATGGAGATTTTTGACGCCATCAGCGACTTCATCGTGGTACACGACACCCAGCACAAGGTGCTGCGTGTGAACCGTTCCATGGCCGAGTTCATCGGGGCACGCCCCGGGGAGTTGATCGGCATCGGCATGCGGGCGCTGCTGGCCACAAGCGCGGAGCCGGGCCCGCGGTCCTGTCCTTTTTGCCGTCCCGGGGGAGAGAATGCTGACGAGTTCATCCATCACGTGCTGGAGCGCACGTACCTGGTCTCCACCTCGCGCATTCACGGTCCCAGCAACGAAGGCCTGCAAACCATCCACGTGCTCAAGGACATCACCGACCGGCGCGAGGCGGAGCGCCGCTATCGCGAACTATTCGACAACATCCAGGAGGGCCTCTACTTCACCAGCCGGGAAGGCCGCTTCATCGAGGTGAACGATGCCCTGGTGCGCATGCTGGGCTACAGCAGCCGGGAAGAGTTGCTGCAGGTGGATATCCCCAGCCAGCTCTACTTCGATCCCGAGGGGCGGGAGCGCTTCCGCAGGCGCATGGAAGAGAGCGGAGTGGTGCGCAACTATGAAGAGACACTGCGGCGGAAAGACGGAGCTCCCATTCAAACCTTGCAGAACGCTTTTGCGGTGCGTGACGCCAAAGGACAGGTGACGCAGTTCCGCGGGCTGATCCTGGACATAACCGAACTGAAGAATTCGCAGGCGGATTTGCAGCGCGAGCGCGACTTTAACAACAAGATCCTGAACAACACGCAAAGCATCATCCTGGTGACCGATACGGCGGGGCAGGTCACCTACGCCAACCGGCGCTGGTACGAAAGCGGCGCCTACAATCCGCAACAATGGCTGGGACAATCGCTGGCGGAGATGGTGATGCCGGCGCGGCGCGCCGCCCTGGAAGCGGCTCTGGAAGCGACGCTGGCCGGGCAGCAGGTGGACAACCTGGAGCTTCCCATCACCCGCGCCG
>DATJFA010000393.1:0-3826 GCA_035496015.1 Terriglobales bacterium
TGCCCTTGCCGGCAGAAGAGTTCGAGCTGGCCGAGACCAGTTTCCCCGTGGTCGATGGCAAGGTCTGTGTCAAGGTGCGCACCCACTGGTACTCGACCCCGCTCCAGCCGGGCACGCGCGCGCAGGGGAAGCTGCTGCCCACTTACGTCGAGATATGGCAGGAGCGAAAGTGCGTGGCGCGACACGAGCGCAGCTTCTTGCGTTACCAGCAGGTGCTCGATCTGGAGCACTACCTCGATGTGCTAGAGCGCAAGCCGGGGGCGCTGGCGGGGTCGAGCCCGCTCGCGCAGTGGCGGCAACGCGGGCGCTGGCCGGAGAGCTTCGACCGTTTGTGGCAGAGCTTGCGCGAACGGTGTACATCGGAAACCGGGTGTTCTCTTTTCCGTTACTTGCTCAGGCCTGGTCATGGAAGACAACGCTGTTCCGTGATTCGTTGACCTCTCTTCCCAATCGTCCTACCATTCCGGGATATGGCAGCGCCTTCCCAACTCATCGGGCAGACCATCGCTCACTACCGCATCCTCGAGAAGCTGGGTGCCGGTGGCATGGGCGAAGTCTATCGCGCGCAGGATCTCCGCCTGCGCCGCGATGTTGCCATTAAGATTCTGCCCGCCTTGATCTCCTCCGATCCTGACCGTTTACGCCGTTTCGAGCAGGAAGGCGCTGCAGCCGCTGCCCTCGCAAACACGGAAAATTCACGGACAAAACCAAAAGGGCCGCCCATTGGGCGGCCCTAAGCTATCGAAAAAATGGCTCCTCAGGTAGGACTCGAACCTACAACCCTCCGGTTAACAGCCGGATGCTCTGCCATTGAGCTACTGAGGAGTGTGGCGTTACACGTCGGCACAGGCGTGGGACGGAACGCGGTGTCTCAGAGTCATCATATCACGGGGAAATTGACGAATGAAGATTGAAGAATGAGCAGTGAAAGGACAGCAAACAGCACTCAGAATTCAGGCGGCGAGGGGGGACACGCGAGATTCCTCAGGGCTGAAAGCCCTTCGGAATGACGCCGGGAAAGCGGCTGGACAGCGCCGTGGTTTTTGGGGGACGACAGGTCGTCGATCGCAATTACCCATCGTTAAAGTGGGGCTGTGTAGCGCCGCCGGGCCATGTCCTGCGGCCGTTCCGGCCGCAGTGCGAGGGCAAGATGCCCTCTTGACAGCCGGCAAGATGCCGGCGCTACTCGCGTCCAGCCACGGTTTGACCCCGGTTTTCGCGGCGTGTTATAAAGAGGTGTTTTACGTTTGCGGGCGCTACGGACAGGTTGTCTTCCCCTGCTGTCAGGCGATCCGCAACAGCTACTCCGACGCGGCCAAACTCAATCCAGTCTGGAAGTGGAAGCGTGTTCGGAATTCCGGCCCGAGCCCCCGCAGGACCGTGAGCGGTCGGGACAATCGGAACCGGAAAGACGTGCCTTGACACGTGGTCGATCCCGAACGCTCGTGAGTGGAGGATTTGTATGCCCGCCTGGTTTCTTTCCCTGGCGACCCCAGTGCGCCGTGTGGCGCTAAGCGTGGCCGCCATTTCTGCTGTTGTATTTTTCAATGCTGCCGCCTTCGCCCAGCCCGCATCCGAGGCGACGGGCGAGGCCAACCTCAAGCTGCCTGACCTTTCCAGCGTCAATTTTATGGGAGTGGACGGGCACCGGCTTTTAGTTTACGGCATCGGTTTCTGCGTGCTCGGCCTGGTGTTCGGGCTGGTGATGTACATGAGCCTGAAGAAGCTGCCGGTGCACCGCTCGATGCTGGAAATCTCGGAGCTGATTTACGAAACCTGCAAGACCTATCTGATCACGCAAGGGAAATTCATCCTCATTCTGGAAGCCTTCATTGCCGTCATCATCGTCCTTTACTTCGGCGTGCTGTTGCATTACGAGGCTGCCAGAGTAGCGATCATTCTTGCCTTCAGCCTGGTCGGAATCGGCGGTAGCTACGGGGTGGCGTGGTACGGGATCCGGGTGAACACGTTTGCCAACTCGCGCACGGCGTTTGCCGGACTGAGCGGCAAGCCCTACCCCATCTGGCAGATTCCGCTGCGGGCGGGCATGAGCATCGGCATGATGCTGGTGAGCGTGGAGCTGTTGATGATGCTGATCATCCTGCTCTTCATTCCGCGTGATTACGCCGGCCCGTGTTTTATCGGGTTCGCGATTGGCGAGTCTCTGGGAGCGGCCGCGCTGCGCATCGCTGGCGGCATTTTCACCAAGATTGCCGATATCGGCTCCGACCTGATGAAGATCATTTTCCGCATTAAGGAAGATGACGCCCGCAACCCAGGGGTGATTGCCGACTGCACGGGCGACAATGCCGGCGACTCAGTGGGACCCAGCGCCGACGGCTTCGAAACTTATGGGGTCACGGGCGTGGCGCTGATCACCTTCATTCTGTTGGGGGTGAAGGACCCGACGGTGCAGGTGCAGCTGCTGGTGTGGATTTTCGTGATGCGCATCATGATGCTGATCTCCAGCGCCGGCGCGTACTTCGTGAACGGGGCCATCGCCAAGGCGCGCTACGCGCATGCCGAGGAGATGAACTTCGAGTCGCCGCTGACCTCTCTGGTGTGGCTGACCTCGCTGATTTCCATCGGGCTGACCTACCTGGTTTCGTACTACACGATTCCCAGCTTGGGCGGCGACGGCACCCTGTGGTGGAAGCTGTCTTCCATTATTTCCTGCGGCACGCTGGCCGGTGCCGTGATTCCTGAGCTGGTGAAGGTGTTTACTTCGACCGAGTCGCGGCACGTGAAGGAAGTGGTGACATCCGCGAATGAGGGTGGCGCTTCGCTGGGGATTCTTTCCGGCTTCGTGGCGGGCAATTTCTCCGCCTACTATCTTGGCATTACGATGGTGGCGCTGATGGGGATTTCCTACCTGGTCAGCACGCAGGGGCTGGGAAACATCATGCTGGCCGCGCCGGTGTTCGCCTTTGGGCTGGTGGCGTTTGGCTTCCTGGGCATGGGCCCGGTGACCATTGCCGTGGACTCCTATGGCCCGGTGACGGACAACGCGCAGTCGGTATACGAGCTTTCGCTGATTGAGCAGATTCCGGGTGTGGAGCGCGAGATTGAGCGCGACTACAAGATGCCGGTGAGGTTTGAGCGGGCCAAGCACCTGCTGGAAGCGAACGACGGCGCCGGGAACACTTTCAAGGCGACGGCCAAGCCGGTGCTGATTGGAACCGCCGTGGTGGGCGCCACGACCATGATTTTTTCCATCATCATGGCGCTGACCAACGGGCTGACCGCCAACGTGGGCATGCTCTCCTTGCTGCACGCGCCCTTCGTGCTGGGCCTGATTACCGGCGGCGCCATGATTTACTGGTTCACCGGAGCTTCCACGCAGGCGGTGACTACCGGCGCTTACCGCGCGGTGGAGTTCATAAAAGCGAACATCAAGCTGGAAGGCGTGGAGAAGGCTTCCGTCACCGACAGCAAGCGGGTGGTGGCCATCTGCACCCAGTACGCGCAGAAGGGCATGTTCATTATCTTCCTGGCCGTGTTCTTTGCCGCGCTGGCGTTCGCCTTCTTGGAGCCGTTCTTCTTCGTTGGCTACCTCATTTCCATCGCCATCTTTGGACTGTACCAGGCCATTTTCATGGCCAATGCCGGCGGTGCCTGGGATAACGCGAAGAAGATCGTCGAGGTCGAACTGAAACAGAAAGGGACACCTCTGCACGATGCAACCGTCATCGGAGACACGGTCGGCGATCCATTTAAAGATACTTCCTCAGTGGCGATGAACCCGATCATCAAGTTCACCACCCTGTTCGGCCTGCTCGCCGTCGAGAGGGGGGTCGCCAACCAGGCGATCGCCCGCCCGATCGGC
>DATJFA010000394.1:0-7866 GCA_035496015.1 Terriglobales bacterium
TTCCTCTACTCGTGTGAAGCCCGCCTGCTTCAGGGCAACCGTCAACGAGCCTGGCTGCGAAAAGCGGAACATATTGAGAGTGCCCGGCTGCAGCGTGGAAACCGTAACGTGCCGCCGCACAACCGCCATAGTGGAAAGAAAGTAAGGCTGCTCGAAGGGGCCCCAGGCCAGCAAAGCTATGCGTCCTTGCGAGCGCAGGACACGGCGGGATTCGCCCAGGGCACGCGCGCTGTCGTCGAAGAACATTACGCCAAAGCGGCTGGTGACCAGATCAAAGCTTTCGGGCGAAAAAGGCAGAGCATGAGCATCGGCCTGCCGGAACTCGATATTGTTCAGGGACCGCTGCTGGGCGCGGCCACGCGCGACCTCGAGTAATTCCGAATTGATGTCAATTCCGACGACTTGGCCCTCGACGCCGACCTGGGAGGCCAGGCTGATGGCGGGCTCACCTGTGCCGCAGGCCAAGTCGAGCACCCGCATGCCCAGCCGGGCCGCAGCGAGTTGAACGATGGCCTCAGTGACGCCGGCACCCATAGCTGCCGATTGGCGTCGCCATTTCTGGGAGGCAGCCAGACGAAAGGCGGAACCCCAATGAGAAGCGGTCGGATCGGAATTCATGAGGGACGATTTAACCACAGAGGGCGGGGAGGACGCAGAGAAACGCAGGGTCCCCTTCGGCAAGCTCAGGGCAGGCTCTCGACTCCTGCTCCCTTCGCAAACTCAGGTCGCACTCGCTCGGGATGACAGATTGTATTTACATGGTCAGGGTCGAGTGACTACCTGGTCGGGAGACAAGGGCAACTGAAAATTTATCCCCCGTTCTTGGTTGGCCTGCAAAGTGGCGGGAAGATCGAGATCGGCGAGCAGAATTTTCTGCGTCCAATAGCCGTTGGTCCAGTAAGAGCCGCAAGCGTAAAGGGCTGAGCCGATGATGGAATAACTGGAAACCTCCTGGCGACGGCCATTACGAAATACCAACACGGCGGGAGGGAGTTCGGCGCGCTCGGCAGTGATCTGCCGGGCCGCGCCAGCGCCGACAGGCGAATTCACGCCGTTGCCGGTCACGCGCACAAAACGATCGCCCTGCAGTTCGATGAGCAGGGGATTTGCGGGTTCCACTTCCTGAACGGAAGCGGCGGCCTGCTGCACCACAACTGGAGCGGGCTGCTGAACCACCACCTGGTCCTCCGGGCCGGAGTAGCCATCATCCCACCAGAATGCGGTACTCCAGAAAGGAGAGAAGAAGCGGTTGTTATGAAAACCATGATGACGAAAGCCGCCAACAATGCCGGGCCGACCCGGCCTGAAGCCGGCGCCATGGCCGGCGCCGAAACCGTTATGTCCAGCAGCACCGCTCATGTGGGATCCGCCGGCTACACCCATGCCGCCGGCAGGAATCTGCGCCAACAGCGCGGGCGTTACTCCTAATAATGCGAAAACTAATGCAGAACGCAGCGCATGTTTCATGATCGTGCCTCGCATGTCGAAGGCGTCGTGCTCCCTGGCCCGGCTAAACCAGGATTTCACACCCCTCGCGTACACAGTACCAGCGCAAGGTCCTTCGACTCGCGCTCATTTCACTTCGTTCAACTCGCGCTCGCTCAGGATGACAGTACAAAAGCACTTGCCAAGCAGACATCTACTCTTCCAGTTCCAGCACTTCTATTTTTCACTTCCACCATCTCTACTCTTCTACTTCTACGACTTCGCCGCGCTCGGCCTTGACTTGGGTGATGATCTTTTCCTGCAGGGCCTGAGGAACGATGTCGTAATGCGACATCTCCATGTTGAAGCTGCCCCGGCCCTGCGTCATGGAGGTCAGGTCAGCGCCGTAGGTCAGCATTTCCGCCATGGGCACCTGGGCTTTGACGATGGTCTTGCCGCCCTTGTTGTCCATTCCCTGAATGCGTCCGCGGCGCCCGTTAAGGTCGCCCATGATGGAGCCGGCAAATTCGTCGGGCACGGTAATCTCCACCGACATAATAGGCTCCAGCAGCGTGGGCTTGGCCTGCTCCATGGCCTTCTTGAAGGCAATGCGGCCCGCCATCTTGAAGGAAAGTTCGTTGGAGTCCACGTCGTGGTAGGAGCCGTCGTAGAGGATCACCCGGAAATCCACCACCGGGTAGCCGGCCAGGAAGCCGCGCTGCGCCGCCTCCACAATGCCCTTCTCCACCGCGGGAATGAAGTTACGGGGGATGGCGCCGCCGAAGATGTCGTTGACGAACTCAAAGTTGCCGCCGCGGGGCAGCGGCTCCATCTTTATCTTGCAGTCGCCGTACTGGCCGTGCCCCCCGGTCTGCTTCTTGTGCCGGCCCTGCACGTCGGCCTTGCCGCGGATGGTTTCGCGGTAGGGCACCTTGGGCGCCTTCAGATTGACCTCGGTGTGGTAGCGCTTTTTCAGCTTGGAAACAATCACTTCGATGTGCTGCTGGCCGGTGCCGGCGATGAGGAATTCCTTGGTCTGCTCGTCACGGAAGAAGCGCAGCATGGCGTCCTCTTCCATGACCTTGTGGATGCCGTTGGAGAGCTTGTCCTCATCGGCGCGCGTCTTGGGCTCGATGGCGAAGGTGATAGCCGGCTCGGGCAGGACGATCTTGGGGTACTGAATAGCCGCGGACTTATCGCCCAGGGTGTCGCCGGTAAGAGTGTCCTTCAGCTTGGCCACCGTTCCGATGTCGCCGGCGTGCAATTCGTTCACCGGCACCGCGTTTTTGCCCTGCATCACGGAAATGTGAGCCAGCTTCTCCGAGGAATTGCGGGTGAAGTTCTGCAGGGTGGCGTCGTTTTTCAGCACGCCAGAAAAAACCTTGTAGTAGGAGATGCGGCCCGCGAAAGGATCGGAAACCGTTTTGAAAACGAAAAGAGAAACCGGCTCGGAGTCGGCAATCTTGCGTGTTGGCGGCTCGCCGTTATTGGGAGCCGGAGCGCCCTTAACCGGCTCGCGCTCGCTGGGAGCAGGGGTGTAGTCCACCAGGAAATCCATCAGCTTGTCGGTGCC
This sequence comes from Terriglobales bacterium, assembly GCA_035496015.1. Taxonomy (GTDB): domain Bacteria; phylum Acidobacteriota; class Terriglobia; order Terriglobales; family Acidobacteriaceae; genus JAICWP01. The sequence continues at coordinate 2,999 of DATJFA010000394.1, forward strand.
GATGTTGCCCAGGCCGGAGGTAAAGAGCACCGGGAAGATGCGGTCTTCACGGATGGCCTCGTGCAGAGCGGGGATGAGGTGCTCTTCGGGTATGGTTCCCTTGTCGAAGAACTCTTCCATCAGGGCGTCATTGCCCTCGGCGATCATTTCCACCAGCTTTTCGTGGGCTTCCTGCGCGGCGGAGGCCAGATTGGCGGGGATTTCGCCTTCCTTGCCCTTGCCGTTGCCGCCCATGTCGTAGGTGTAGGCCTTCATGCGGACCAGGTCGATGATCCCGCTCAGACTCTTCTCGCTGCCGATGGGCAGCTGCAGGGGCACAACCGTGCGGCCGAAGGCGGAGGTCAGCGATTCCAGGACGCGGGTGGCATCGGCGCGCTCGCGGTCCATGCGGCTGGCGACAATGACCCGCGGAAGGTGGAACTCGTCGGCGTAGTTCCAGACGCGCTCGGTGACCACTTCCACGCCGGCCACGCCATCCACCACGAGCAGGGCGGATTCGACGGCCGGCATCACCATCTTGGCTTCGTGCACGAACATGTTGAAGCCGGGGACGTCCACCAGGTTGATTTTGGTCTTGCCCCACTCGGCAAAGGCGAGCCCGGAGGAGATGGACATCTGGCGGGCAACTTCTTCCTCGTCGTAATCGGTGACGGTGGTGCCATCGTCAACACGGCCAAGGCGCTGAGTGGCGCCGGAGGTGTAGAGCAGGGCCGAGACCAGGGAAGTTTTGCCCGCGTGGCCGTGGCCGACTACCGCGACATTGCGGATATTCGCGCCTTCGTAGGTTTTCACGGATGACTCCTTCGGGTACTGCCAGAAGCCGCCCGCCAAGGCGGAACAGGCCGTCGGTATTAAGAGGCGGGGTACAAGGCGTCTGGCAGAGAGCCTGCCAAAACGTTGATGCTAACACGGGGGGAATTGGAGGCTCAACTTGAGGCGTCTAGCGGGCGTGAGCGAAGCGGGAGCCCGCTGCCGAAATCCCGAGCGTAGAGAAGGACCTCGGTTTCACCACAGAGGCACAGAGACACAGAGGAAGACCAGGAAAGGTGGGGTTGTAGCTCGATGAATAGTGTAACAATGCCGTGGGGGATTGCATCTTTAATAAACTGAAAACGCACATACAAGCGTCCAACCCGCGATGTCTCGGCCAGTTCGGGATGACGTTGAGTGATTTAGACATTGTTCAGAATGGGTACTGCGCCGTGTTGATGCGGCATAGCCAAGCCTTGTTGGGGGAAATAGAATAGTCACAATGTCTTCGGTATCGCCCATAGCGGCGTTTGTGGCGGGGCTGGTTTCGTTTTTATCGCCCTGCGTGTTGCCCCTGGTGCCGGGGTACGTGTCGCTGATTTCGGGAGTAGGGGTTGAGGAGCTGCGCTTAGGCGGCAAGGGGCTGATGCCCAAGGTGATGCGCAGTTCGCTGATGTTCATTCTGGGCTTCAGCATCGTGTTCATTGCGCTGGGCGCGGTGGCCACCGAAGTGGGCCAGCTGATGATGCGCTACAAGGCGCTGCTGGCGGAGATTGCGGGTGTGGTCATCATCCTGTTTGGGCTGCACCTGACCGGCATTTTGAAGATCCGTGCGCTGCTGGCTGACAAACGCCTGCACGATGTAAAGGGTGGGAGCACGCCGTGGGGCGCGTTCGTGATTGGCTTTGCCTTCGCCTTTGGCTGGACGCCGTGCGTAGGGCCGATCCTGGCGGTGATTCTGGGTCTGGCGGCGGCGCAAAATTCGGTGATCAAGGGCATCGCGCTGCTGGCCATCTATTCCATGGGGCTGGCGGTGCCATTTCTGCTGACGTCGCTGCTGTTGGAACGTTTTCTGAGCTTTTATGGGCGGTTTCGGCGCTACCTGCACACGGTGGAGGTGGCTAGCGGAGTGCTGCTGATCGCTCTGGGAGCGCTGCTGGTGATGAACCGGTTTACGGTGCTTTCGGGCTACCTTTCGTTCCTGAACCGGTTCTCATTGTAGGGTGGAGCAGAGGAAGTAATAAATATGCCGGATTCGATGCATAACGAAGGCACACAGTCTGAGGAACAAGGTCACGTGGCGGGACAGAACGAGGCTCCGCCGCAACCGGAACCATCGCCGGCCGCTTACGGCCCGCACGCCCGGCGTAATGCATTGGTCATCATTGTGGTGGTAGTGGCGATTGCGGCCATGCTGATCGGTGGCAAGTACCTGGCACAGAGGGGCGAACGCTCGGGCACCATCACCGCCGGGGGACCCAAGCCGGGCACCGCTGCGCCGGACTTCGCGCTGCAGTCGCTGGACGGCAAGACGGTGCATCTTTCCGACTTCCGTGGCAAGGCCGTGCTGCTGAATTTCTGGGCCACGTGGTGCACGCCGTGCCGACTGGAGATGCCGTGGTTCGTGGAACTGGAAAAGCAGTACGGACCGCAGGGACTGCAAGTAGTGGGCGTGGCCATGGACGACTCCGGCCCAGATAAGGTCGCCAAATTTGCCAAGGACATGGGTGTGAATTACCCGGTGCTGCTGGGCAAGGAATCTGTGGGCGACGAGTACGGCGGGCTGGAATATCTGCCTACAAGTTTCTATCTGGATCGCGACGGCAAGGTAGTGCAGCGGGTGTTCGGGCTGCGCAGCCGCAGCGATATCGAGGACTGGGTCAAAGAGGCGCTCAGCAAGGGAAGCAGCGTGGCGGAAAAAAGGCAGTAGTCAGGAGTCGGGAGTCAGGAGTCAGCAAGTTTGAAACGGGTAGCAGAAGCGATATTGGTCGCGGCGTTGATGTCAGCAATGGCGCTGGCGCAGGCGGGTGGGCCGTCGGTACAGATGGCGCCGGCTGGCGTTACCCCGATCATGCGCGGCGAACCCGGCGCAGTGGAGCTCGATTTTCGCGTAAAGCAGGGCTTTCACATCAATTCGAACCATCCCAACTCCGCCTATCTGATTCCCACGGCTCTTAAGCTGGATGCGCCCACCGATATTGCCATCGGGAAGATTGATTATCCTCAAGGACGCAATTTGAGTTTTGCGTTTGCGCCGGATGAGAAGTTGAACGTGTACAGCGGAGATTTCGCGGTGAAGGTGACGGTGCACCCATTGCATACCGCCATGCCCGGTAAATATAACGTCCGCGGACAACTCCGTTACCAGGCGTGCGATGATCGCGCCTGTTATCCGCCACGCAACTTGCCGGTGCGCTTCGAAGTGCAGGTAAAGAAGGCCGCGCCTGGCCCCCGTCCCAACCGGCAAAGCCCGCACGTGCATAGCTAGAAGCGGTAGTTGGTAGTTAGTAGCTGGTAGTTTGTGATTGCGGTACCGGCTACTAACCACGCGCATTCCCTCAAGGGCTAAACCCAAAATCTATGCGGCTCTTGACGGCGTGGCTGAAGCCACGCCCTTTCAAAACCGACTTACGAAATAGCTGCTGTAAGCGCGGCACGGTTGGAGCCGTGCCCTTCCGAAACCGATATCACACAGGTTCCAGCTACCAACTACTAGCTACCAACTACCCATCTACTAACTACCAGCTCCCGACTAGCCGGATATAATTTCTTCTCATGGTGACGACCCCGGAAAGCAGCGTGCAGGAGCTGGCCCGCTATGAGCCGGTGATTGGGCTGGAAGTGCACGTGCAGCTGCTGACCACCAGCAAAATCTTCTGCTCGTGCTCGACGCGCTTCGGCGACCCGCCTAACAGCAATGTTTGTCCGGTGTGCCTGGGTTGGCCGGGAGCGCTGCCGGTGCTGAACCGCAAAGCGGTGGAGTACGCCACCCTGGCGGCCATGGCGCTGAACTGCCGCATTAACCAAGAGTCCATTTTCGCGCGCAAGAACTACTTCTATCCCGACCTGCCCAAGGGCTACCAGATATCTCAGTACGACAAGCCGCTGGCGGAGCATGGATACATCGAGATTGCGGCTAATGGCGGGCACAAGAAGATCGGCATCACCCGCGTGCACCTGGAGGAAGACGCGGGCAAGAGCCTGCATGACGGCTTCGCGGATTCGGACGAGAACACCTACCTTGATCTGAACCGATGCGGGGTTCCGCTGATCGAAATTGTGAGCGAGCCGGACATTGCCACGCCCGGCGAGGCATTCGAGTACCTGACGCGCCTGAAAGAGATCATCCTTTACACCGGGGTAAGCGACTGCAACATGGAAGAAGGTTCGCTCCGCTGCGATGCCAACGTGAGCGTGCGGCCGCGGGGGCAGGAAAAGTTCGGCACTAAAACCGAGGTCAAGAACGTCAACTCCTTCCGCTTCATCAAGCAGGCGCTGGAATACGAGATTGAGCGGCAGGTGGATTTGATCGAATCAGGCGGGCGGGTGGAGCAGGAAACGCGCCTGTTCAACGCGGCCGAGGGCAAGACTTACGGGATGCGCTCCAAGGAGCATGCGCATGACTACCGCTACTTCCCGGAGCCTGACCTGCTGCCGCTGGTGGTGGATGAGAAGTGGCAGGCGGAGATACGGCGGCAGTTGCCGGAACTGCCGGAGGCGCGTCGGGGGCGCATGGTGAGCGAGTATGGCATCACGGAATATGATGCGGGTGTGCTTACCGCCAGCCGGGCGCTGGCTGACCAGTTCGAAGAGGCGGCACGGGCGGCGAAGAATCCCAAGCGCGTGGCCAACCTGGTGCAGAGCGAGTTAATGGGGCGGCTGAAAGCCAAAGGCCTGGAGATCGAACAGTCACCGATTTCCATGAAGGGAGTGGCATTTTCCGCCGACCTGGTGGAAGCGGGGACGATTTCAGGGAAAATACTGAAGGACTTATACGACCTGGCGTTTGAACGGGGACAGGACTTCCCGGTCGTTTACGAAAAGGAAAAGCCGCAGCAGATTACGGACACGGCAGCTATAGAGAAGATTATTGACGAGGTAATTTCCGCCAATCCCAA